>CAYMXK010000004.1:2490-17175 GCA_964393915.1 uncultured Prolixibacteraceae bacterium | reverse complement strand
ACTACTATAATGACTACTATAATGACTACTAATGACTACTATAATGACTACTATAGCTATGACATAATTTTCCCGCTGGCTTCGAGGAAAATATCCAGAGCGGCAGGGAATGGCTCAAGTGCCCTTTCAAAAATACCCAACGAATAGGCTATGGTTAGTCCGTAATTGGTAATGGGAACGCCTGCCTGGCGGGCTTTCATTATTCGCGACAGCATTTCCCTGCGGTTCCACATGCAGGCACCACAATGAATTACCAGTTTGTATCCGGCGATATTGGAAGGGAAATCGCGTCCCCGCATATTATCAAACTGTAGTTTTCCGCCTACATATTGGGTCAGCCATCTGGGTATTTTTACTGATCCGATGTCTTCGCCAATGGGGTGGTGGGTGCATGCTTCTGCAATCAGCACCTTGTCGCCTGGCCTCAGGTTGTCGATGGCCATTGCTCCGCGTACCATTTCATTAAGATCGGCCTGGAAACGCGCAAAAAGTATGGAGAAAGATGTCAACGGAATTTCAGACGGAGTATCTGCCGCTACTTTCAGGAAAGCCTGTGAGTCAGTAACGACAAGTTTTGGCGGTTTATTTAGCGTAGATAGTGCCTGCCTCAGTTCACGTTCTTTTACAACCATGCAGAACGCATCCCCGTCGAGCAGGTCGCGGATGCTTTGCACCTGTGGCAAAATCAATCGGCCTTTGGGCGCCTCCTTATCTATTGGGACAACCAGCATTGCCATTTCGCCCGGACCAACCAGGTCGGACAGGATGGCCTCACGGTTGATGAAGCCGGAAGGTGCATTGTCGAGCAGCATTTGCCTCAATTGCTCAATGCCAGCCCCTGTATTGGCCTGCGTAGAAACATAGTTTATCTCCACACTGTCGAGTTGGGAAGAAATATCAAGATTCTCAGGGAACAAATCTGCTTTGTTGAAAACCACCACGAAGGGGATTTCCCGTTGCCTGAACTCTTCCATTATGGTTTCTTCGAAGCTGCCCCATTCCGAAAAACTTGTGACAACCACGCCCAAATCGGTGCGATCAAAAACAGCAAAGGTTTTTGAGACCCGTTTTTCGCCCAGCATACCTGTATCGTCAATCCCCGCGGTGTCAATAAACAGAACCGGCCCAAGGGGAAGCAGCTCCATGGGCTTTTCCACCGGATCGGTAGTGGTTCCGGCAACTTCCGACACAATCGAAACCTCCTGATGTGTAAGGGCATTCAGTATGCTCGATTTCCCGGCATTGCGCCGGCCAAAAATTCCAATGTGCAAACGAAACGATTTTGGCGCCTTCATCCAATTCAATTTTTAAGGCTGTAATGTAACCATTGCTGGTTGAAAAATCAAAAATTGGGGCATAAAAAAAGGGCGCCCATTAAGGACGCATAAAAAAGGGCACCCATAAAGGGTGCCCTTACGATTTATTACAAAATCATTTGTTTATTTTTTATCTCCGCAACAAGCTTTCTTTTCTGCAGTTGAGCAATCAGCTTTTTTGGCTTCACCACAAGCGGCTTTGGTTTCTGTTTTTGCGGCATCACCACAAGCAGCACCTTTGGCAGCTTCTTTTGTAGTAGCTTTTTTAGCATCTTTCTTGGTTTCCTTTTCAGTTTCAGGAGCGATGTTATCGTCTGCTACGATACTGATCTGAGCTTTTTCAGAAATTACTACATTTGCACTGGCAGTGGTTATTGAAAACGCATAAACTGCTACGACGGCTAAAACTAATAATACTTTTTTCATGGTTGTTTTTTTTAATGTTTAACTTATGGTACAAAGATATCTGGAACGATTCTAAATAAGTGTTATTGCGATGTTAACGCGATGTTAAAGTGGAGTTGCAGGTATTTTATTATCTAATTTTGCTGCATGAAAAATTCCTTTCGTAAATATCTCGTCTGGATTACCTTAATTTTCCTTGTAGTTCTGCTCTTTTTTCAGGTCAGGTGGATGGTCTATTCCATACGTTTCCAGGAAAAAGTTTTTCAGAACAGCATTAACCTTGCACTTGACAAAACCATTGCCGGACTAAACAACGACCAATATGTGTGCAACCTGATGCGGGATTGTATGAAGTGCGATACCACACAGCTTGATGATCAGCTTCTTTCCCATGGAATTTGGGATAAAATTCATGCTTCGATTGATGCAGAACTTGCAGTTTACAATATCCACCTCGATTATGATCTGTTTATAACAAAAGACAACCTTGATACACTCGCCGGGGGTTATTACGGTAATTTTCACAAGGCAGTTTATTACACCCAGAGTCTTCGTGAGGTGATGCAGACCAACGGTTATGAGCTTGTGGTGCGCACTCCCGGCCGGGGCCATTTTCTTTCATCCGAGGCTATTACCATGCTCGGATCATCTATCCTTCTGATATTGCTGATTTTCCTATCCATCCTCCATATGGTCCGGCTCTACCGGAATGAATTGCAGCTGCTGGAAAACATCAAGGAACTCATTAACAACATAACCCACGAGTTTAAAACACCTATGTCGTCGATTGCTCTTGCCGCAAACCTTTTACGTAAGGGCCGTTTCAGCGATAATCCCGAGAAGCTTCAGGAGTATGCCGGATTGATTTATAAGGAAAACCAGAAATTGCAGCGACAGGTGGAAGGATTGCTCGACCTGGCAGCAATAGAATGGGATGACTTTGATAACCACAGAGTGCTGATTGGTCTAAATGAACTGGCAAGCGAAGCTGCACATACCATTCATCTCCTCGTAGAAGAGAAAGAAGGGTCAATTAATCTGGAACTGAACGCAGAGGATGATAATATTATGGCTGACAAAATGCATATAACCAATGCCATTGTTAACTTGTTGACCAATGCGGTTAAGTATTCCGTGGGAGCTCCGCATATTACTATCCGGACTTATAACAATGGAAGTGAAGTTTGTCTGGAAGTCAAGGACAAGGGAATCGGAATAGCGCACAAATATCAAAAGTTTATTTTCGATAAATACTACCGCGTTCCCACGGGAGATGTCCACAACATTAAAGGCTTTGGCATTGGCCTTTCTTATGTGAAAAGTGTTTTGGAGTCACACCGGGGAAGGGTTCAGGTAGTGAGCGAAATGGGCAAAGGAAGCACTTTTACCTTAATTTTTCCCAGAGCAGAAAATGAGCAAATTGTCAAGGGAAAACGAAAAGTTTCCAAGTCAAATGAAACCATCCTGACAGATTAAAAATTTTATGATGAATGATCTAAAAATAAATATATTGCTGGCAGAGGATGATTTGAATCTGGGTTTTCTCCTCGTGGAGTTCCTCGAAAGCCATGGCTATCAGGTGAAACTATACCGGGATGGAGAATCTGCACTTAAAGGATACAAGGCCGGATCATTCAATTTTTGTATTTTCGATGTGATGCTGCCCAAACTGGATGGATTTAATCTTGCAAAAAGTGTGCGTGGGATTAATCCCAATATTCCGGTTATATTTCTTACTGCGCGCTCAATGAAGGCAGACAAATTAAAGGGATACGATTTGGGTGCCGACGACTATATCACCAAGCCTTTTGATGAAGATGAGCTCTTATGCCGGATTAAGGCAGTTATGAACCGGACAGATTTATCGGACGCTTCCTGCATATACCGCTTTCGTATTGGCAGTTATGAGTTTGATTTTACCAACCAGGCATTGAGACTGGGAAGTGACATACGCCGGCTTACAAGCCGGGAAGCAGATGTTCTGCATTTGCTCTGCTCTTCGAAAAACAATATCGTTAAAAGGGAGCAGATTTTAACGGCGATTTGGGGCGAAAACGACTACTTTGCCGGGAGAAGCCTCGATGTATTCATCTCCAAACTCCGTAAATACTTCGCGGATGACCCCTCAGTCAGAATTGAAAACATCCCTAAAGTTGGATTTTTACTCTCGTGCTAACAGGATTCTTTTAAAAGACCTCGTTTTTGCTCATGGCCGGTTGAATCTTGCCAGTGATTCCCGGTCAGAGATAACAGCCCCAACATTTAAGTTTTCCAGTCCCGTAAGCTATTTCCGGTTGTGTAAAGCCGGCAGAATGTTCTCATCTTGCCAAAAAGCTTTCAGCCATTGGTAATGAAGTATCTGTTACAGCTTCAGATTTTTGATCGATGTTACGTTTAATTAGGCCATGTTTACGGGCAATTTAAACCATAATTAACTGCCAAGCTTACATACAGCCTCCGGGGTTATCAGTAATTCCAGCTCTTCGCTGGTCATCAGGTTCAGCTGCAGTACAGCCTCCTTCAGTGTGAGTTGCTTTTCCAGCATAAGCTGTGCTGTTTCCGTGGCTTTTAAATAGCCTGTTCGGGAGATCAACGCTGTTACCGCAGCTGTTGAGTTGCTGACCTGCCGGTGGCAAACCTCTTCATTGGCAGTGATGTCATTAATACAGTGGATTCTTAAAATGGTGAATGCGGAGATGAGTAAATCCAGGTTTTGCAGCAGACAATGTGCGATCAGTGGCATAAACTGATTTAAATCGAGGTTGCCTGAGGAGACTGCCTGGGTTATAGCGGTATCATTGGCCGTAACCAGGATAGCTGCCTGTCCGGCTGCCTCAGGGATAACCGGGTTGACTTTGCCCGGCATAATGGAGGAGCCTGCCTGCATGGATGGGAGGTTGATCTCTCCAAGCCCGGCCTCTGGTCCCGATGACAAAAGCCTGAGATCGTTGCTTACCTTCAGCAGGTTGGAGGCGCTTGCTTTCAATATGCCCGAGACTTCCACAAATACATCGTTGTTCATGGTGTTGTCGGTAAGGTTCTCGGCACGTGACAGCCCAATGCCTGTTATTTCACGAAGTTTCTCGGCTGCCCTGAATATAAATTGACGCGGAGCCCCTAGTCCGGTGCCTATGGCGGTGCCTCCGAGGTTTATCACCCTGAGCCGTTCTTCGCATTTGTAAATCCTCCACCGATCACGGTTAAAAGCCTCGGCATAAGCACCCATTTCACGCCCCAAAGTGGTCAGCACAGCATCCTGCAATTGGGTACGGCCAACTTTAACAATGTGGGCAAATTCCTTTTCCTTTTCCTGGAAAGCCTCCTGCAGGGCAAGCACCTGCTGTTCAAGTTGGCGCAGCATTCTGATGGCTGCCAGTTTAAGGGCAGTAGGGTAGGTGTCGTTGGTTGACTGGTGCAGGTTTACATCGTCAAGCGGCGATACACGGTTGTATTCTCCTGCTGCGTATCCCATGATCTGCAATGCCCTGTTGGCAATCACTTCATTTACATTCATGTTGGTAGAAGTGCCTGCTCCTCCCTGCAGGGCATCCACAACGATATGTTCGTTCAGCCGTCCTTCTTCCAGTTCAAGACAGGCTTTTTCAAGCGCGTCTGCTTTGGCGGAGTCCTCGAAAAAGCCCAACTGTCTGTTGGTCAGGAGGCAGGCGTATTTCACAGATCCATAAGCTTTAATTAATTCGGAGTGCACCGGCTGGCGCATCAGTGGAAAATTCTCCAATGCCCGCTTTGTATGAATACCCCAAAGTACATTCTCCGGAATCTGCCTGCTGCCTAAAAGATCGGTTTCAATTCGGAAGGCCATAAACAAGTATTTGATTTTTTGACAATTTTTCTGGATGGCAATAGCCTAACAATATACATCATCCCGCCCTTCGTCAACCCGCCTGACCAGCTTCTCGGCGCGCTGACGGGCAATGCCACTCATGCCGGACAGGGTTTCGGCGATCAGTTTATCGCCTGTAACCTGAGTTTCAGGCGTTGCAAAGTTGCGCAGGTATTCACGGAAAGTACTTAAAGCATTGGGGTCGCAATGCAATTTAATATCGCCCGGTTTAGCCAGGTCCATGAAATCGCGACCGGTGCGGCCCAGCCGGTAGCAGGCGGTGCAGAACGACGGAATATAGCCCATCGATGCCACATCCCGGATGACCTCGTCGAGCGAACGGTGGTCTCCCAGGCTGAACTGGCCATCTTCCTCCTCTTTGGCTTCATTGGAATAACCTCCGGGGTTGGTGCGGCTGCCTGCCGAGATCTGACTAACACCCAGCGCGAAGGTATCGCGGCGCATTTGCGCGGTTTCCCGCGTCGACATGATGATGCCGGTGTAGGGGATGGCCAGACGGAGAATGGCCACCAGCTTCCTGAAGTCGATATCGGAAACGGCATGTGGCGGATGTGATGCAATATCACTGCCACTGGCTGGCTCGAGCCTTGGAACGCTGATGGTGTGAGGTCCAACCCCATATTCCCTTTCCAGTTCCCTGATGTGCTGCATAAGTGCCAGCAGCTCAAAGCGGTAGTCGAACAACCCAAAGAGAACGCCAATGCCGATATCGTCAATGCCCGCCTCCATGGCACGATGGGGTGCGGTTACCCGGTAGTCGTAATTGCGTTTTTTTCCACCGGTATGCATCCTGGAGTAGGTATCACGATGATATGTTTCCTGAAAAATCTGGTACGTGCCAATCCCTTCAGCTTTAAGTCTCCTGAAATCATCGGTTTCAAGAGGAGCCAGGTTTACGTTTACCCTCCGTATTTCACCATGTTCGGTTTTAACTTTGTATACTGTGCGGATAGACTGCAACACGTAATCTAATCCTTCCTTGGGATAACTTTCTCCGGCCACCAGCAGGATCCGTTTATGGCCCTGGCCAACAAGGTTTTCTACCTCCCGGGCAATTTCCTCCTGCGTGAGTGCCCGGCGCACAATGCTTTTATTGGTCGCCCTGAAGGCACAGTAAAGGCATTCATTGGCGCACAGATTGGAGATGTAAAGCGGTGCAAAAATCACCAGCCGTTTGCCATAGATGGTATCTTTCACATAGTTGGCTGTCTCAAAAAGCTCCTGCAGGAGAACGGGGTCGCTGATGCCGGTAAGGGCGGCTACCTCAACCGTATCCAGGCCTTTAAGTTCACGGGCTTTGGCAAGCACTTCCCGTACACGAACCGCATCAGCCCGTTTGTTGGCCTCCATAATTTCAGATATCCCTGCTTCGTGAATAAAGTTTTCGGTGTATATCGACATGATTTATATTTTTATATTTTTTGAACTCTTTTGATTCAGGTTAACTGCTGCTGTAACTTCACCCGGTGACCTCTGTTTTGGGCTCTCTACGCCTTGATGCTTCACTGTTCTGCAAGTGGCTCCCTGTGCAAGCATCACTTCGTTACAAAGTTTCTCACACCTTTGCCAGTCCGGATTTGACACTAATTCCCGGGATATTACCCAGCTTCCCCGTAAGGACACCCAGCTGGTCGGTGGAGACATCCACGACCAGCGTAATAACAGATGCTGTCCCTTTGGCATTGGGAAGTCCGGTGCGTGCAAGAATGCACTCAGAAAATTCATGCAGGATTTTGTTTACCAATGGTGCGGTCACCTCGCGGTTTTCGATTATGATTCCCACAAAACCCAAACGTTTGTTCTGTTCGCTCATCTCTGGCTATTTTCTGCGGAATATTCGAAGGAGGGGGGAAGGGTAACATGTATTAGAAATTATCGATTTAAAAAGCATCGATAATAAATCATTGTAAACCATTTGTTTCCCTTATTTCAGCCTCCCGGCCTGTCCGCAGGATTTCCGTCAAAGATAGGGGTAATATGCCTTGGTATTTATGACAGATGTTCTGTTTTAAAACATGTTTGCACGGTTTTTAGTGATATTTTCAGGTGCCCCTGAAGGTAAATTTCACTAATTTGGCCAACTCAAATGATGTGGATTGGATAGATACAAGATCATAGAGCTTTTAAAGTCCGAAGGAGAGTCAAAGGAAGAGCTTTTCAGGACAGCCCGGGAGTTGCGTGATGCAACTGTAGGCAACAAGGTATATTTCCGGGGATTAATAGAATTTTCGAACAAATGTGCCAAAGATTGCCTTTACTGCGGAATCCGGAAGAGCAATGGGAAGGTGGTCCGATACGACCTACCCGACAAAGAGATCCTTGAAGCCTGCCGGTTTGCCTGGGATAATGACTTTGGATCGGTGGTGCTGCAATCAGGGGAGGTTTCCTCTCCGGCGTTTGTGCAGCGTGTCGACCGGCTGCTTAAAGCCATCGGGAAGCTATCGGGTAATGGACTGGGAGTTACGCTGAGTTGCGGGGAGCAAAGCCATGAGACATTCCGGCGCTGGTTCGAAAGCGGTGCGCACCGGTACCTGCTTCGCATTGAGGCAACCAACCGGGAGTTGTACCGTAAAATCCACCCCAACAACGATTTTCATTCATTTGAGCGCAGGCTTGATGCCCTCGGGCTGCTCCGGGAAACCGGGTACCAGGTGGGCACAGGCGTTATGATCGGCCTGCCCTTTCAGACCTTTGATGACCTTGCCGGAGATCTGCTGTTCTTCAAACAGATGGACATCGACATGTGCGGCATGGGCCCCTATCTTGAACATGAAAACACTCCGTTGTATCAATACCGTCATCTGCTGATGCCCAAAACCGGAAGATTTGATCTGTCGTTAAAAATGCTGGCCGTATTGCGGCTGCTGATGCCCGATATCAATATGGCATCATCAACGGCATTACAGGCTATCGACCCTGCCGGCCGTGAAAAGGGCCTGCAGGCAGGTGCCAATATTATTATGCCCAACCTTACCCCTACCCGCTACCGCGATGGCTATTTGCTGTACGAAAACAAACCCGGCCTTGATGCAGATGCCATACAGACAACCAATCATCTGAAAAAAAGCGTCATAGATGCAGGGTGCACATTGGGGCTCGGAGAATGGGGCGATTCGAGGCATTTTAAACGGCGGAAGAATATGCTTTCTGAGTGAGGATGGTGTGTCCTAGCCGGCGGATCATGGTCGTTTCATCAATTGGTATTGAAGGCATTCCTGCGTTTTAGGTACCAGCTATGCTTTACCCATAATTCCAGCCTTCGCGCCCACACAAAGACAATCGCCAGAATGAACCTGGGAAACATCAGCCATGGGATGCTGAAACCCATCGCGGCAAAAAGAAGGGTATCTTCAAACTGCGAATGTGAAACGGCAATATGGTGGTTGAGCAGATCTGCCTCCCTTCTGGCCAGCTTTCCTTCTGAGGACTGACTGATCATTACGGCACCACCGTAGGAGAGTCCCAAAGTGTAGGCCACCACCCATAAAAAGCCTGTGCTCCGGGGAAGTCCCATCACTATCAGCAGAGGCCGGAAGGGTTTTACCAGCCACTCCAGCACACCCAGTTCGTGCAGGAGCTTTTGCATGATCAGCAGAAGGTTAACCAGCACCACAATCTTAAGTGAAGTGATACCAATAGACTTCAGCCAAACCAGAAAGTCAGGCCAGAAGCCTTCCCTGGCGATGGTTGCACCCGCGCGAATGGTGCCCTCCATTTCTGGCAGTAAGAGGTTGAGCAGCCATGCCGCAAGAAAGGAGGCCGATAACCGCACCATAACCATGCGCAAGGCCGATGAGCCGGTCTTCTGTTGTATGCCGCTTTCCACGATCAAGGCATGGGCGATCAGGCACATATTGGCCAGGATAAGCCCTTCGCGTACAGGCATATCAAGTGTGGCCATAACGGCAATTACGGAGTAGATATTGGTAAAAATACTTGTGATCAAAATAATGGAGGCCTTGCCGGAAAGCCCCAGGAGTGCAAAAAAAGGCTCAGTATAGCGTGCAATAAGTGGCAGAGTCCCGAAGTAGTCGAGCAGGAATACCCCGAAAGCAACCGGAACGGTAAGTTTCAGCAGCCATAGAGATGTTTTCATGCCTTGCGGAAGGGCCGCCCTGAAGGCCCGAATGAATGTTTCTTTAAACTTTTTTAAAAAATTTGTTTGCAACGCCATTGTTAAATCCTATATTGACCGCGCAAATTTGGTGAAAATCGCCGAAAACTTATTATTTCCTTTATTGTTACAATCAATAGATTTTAGGTTTTTAATAAACAGATATGAAACGACCATGATCCGCCGGCTGGCGGACATACACTAATAACATTGCAATTTTCATGGGAGTTACATCGAAATGCGTAAGCATTCTATCGAATGCCGAAAAATAGACACTGGTAATGAGATAAATACCTTTAAAAATTAACAATTAGAATGAGATGAAAATTTACAGATATTTCTTTTTGCTTCTTTCGTTGAAGCTTTTTGTATTCCCGGCTCTTGGCCAGGATATAGTAGTAGTTGGCCACGTAGTATCAAAAGGGGAACACCTCCCATTCGTTAGTATTTATCTGGATGGAACCCAGACAGGCACGACCACAGACGTCACCGGTCACTATATGATGGTGGATCTGCCCGCAGGCGAATTTGATATTGTTGCTCGTGCAATCGGATATAAAATTCAGAAACAAAAGGTGAAACTTGAACCTGGTACTACGGTAGAGATTAATTTTGAACTCGAAGCTGAATTTCTCAGGGTGGATGAGGTAGTGATCACCGGTACTAAAACCTTTAAACGGCAGACTGAAAGTGCAGTTATTGTAAATGTGATGGACGCCCGGGCTATTCAGTCGGTTGCAGCCAATACCGTGTCAGACATTCTGAGTTTTCAGCCAGGGTTGCGGATGGAAGTAGATTGCCAGACCTGCAATTACACTCAGTTGCGGATGAACGGACTGGGCGGTGCATACAGCCAGATCCTGATCAACAGCCGCCCGGTGCTGAGCCCGCTTACCGGGCTTTACGGCCTTGAGCAGCTTCCTGCGCATATGGTCGAGCGGATTGAAGTGGTAAGGGGTGGAGCATCTGCATTATACGGTTCCAGTGCGATTGGCGGGACAGTGAATATTATCACGAAAATTCCGGAGCGCAGCGCCTACGAAGTGACAACCTCCGGTTCATCAATTTATGGAGATGCTGCAGATTACAACATGAACGGTACGCTCACTGTCCTTTCGCAGAAGAGGAATTCCGGCTTGTCGCTCTATACATCGCACAGGCAGCGGGATGCCTATGACCATAATGCTGACGGATTTTCTGAGCTGCCTATGCTGAGAAACAACTCATTCGGATTAAACTCTTTTTTCAAAATCAGACCGACGCATAAACTGGAGGTAAGCTTTTCCAGTCTGCACGAATACCGCCGAGGAGGTGATGCCATTTCGAAACCGGCTTTTCTTGCTTTACAGTCAGAAGAGCGAACCCACAATGTGCTGATGGGAGGTCTTGATTATGAGATTCTTACCCGGAACAACCAGGATTCATATATTATTTTCCTGGCCGGACAGCATACTTCACGTGACCATTTTACCGGTATTTCGCCCGATGGCGCTGACGAGCTGATCGCCTACCGCGCCGATCCCCCTTATGGCGATTCAAAGAATTATACCCTGCAGTTAGGAAACCAGTATAACCATCGGATGACCAATTTTTTCAAGGGGACCAATGTGCTTACCCTGGGTGCCGAATTGAACATTGATAATGTCATGGATCAGATTGAATCCTACAATTACCTGATTGATCAGGAGACACGCAATGTGGGGCTTTTTGCCCAAAGTGACTGGGCAATCAACTCTACCTGGACGTTGCTTGCGGGTTTGCGCGGCGATTACCACAACATGGTCGGCAAACTCCTGCTGAATCCACGCGTGTCGTTGCTCATCAGGCCTGATTTCAAATCACAGTTGCGTTTGAGCTGGAGTACCGGCTTCAGGGCTCCACAGGCTTTCGACTCCGATATGCACCTGGCATTTGCCGGGGGCGGCATTCAGCGTGTCGAACTGGCCTCTGACCTGCGCGAGGAAAATTCGCAGAGCCTGAGTGCTTCCTGGAACTTCGACCTTCCCACTGAGCAATATATCATCGGTTTTACACTCGAAGGGTTCATGACCAACCTCAGCAACACATTTATCCTCGAGGAAATTTCGGTGGATGAAGATGGTAATTCTGTTATGGAAAAACGCAATGGGGACAAAAGCGATGTGTTTGGAGGGACTTTTGAGGCACGCTGGAATTACAATCAGCGGATTCAGCTTGAGTCGGGTATTACCCTCCAGAAAAGCGTTCATGACAGTCCGGTGCAATGGTCTGGTCAGTTGCCCGGAGAAAAGGCGTATCTGCGTTCTCCAGGTTCATATGGATACTACACTTTTCGTTTTATGCCCCGCGGGCCTTTCGAGGCTTCTTTATCGGGAGTATACACAGGTACCATGAAGATTCCGCATTACGGTGTTCCCGGAAGTCCCGGTACGCCTGAAAATGACGTGCTGTTCGATTCACCTGCAAGCTGGGACCTGAGCTCCAAAATCTCTTACCGGTTCGACTTTCCGCGTATAGATTCAAGTATAGAGCTGTTTGGAGGGATTTCCAACATGCTCAATGATTATCAAAATGATTTCGACAAAGGTAAAAACCGGGATAGCGGGTATGTATATGGCCCTGCCAAACCGAGAACTATATTTTTCGGTATAAGACTGTTTAATTGATATTAAACCAGGGTCAAATGCATCTTGTCGGGATAAGACTGTTTAACTAATAAATTAAACCAGGTCGCATGCATCGGCAGGCATCCAGTGTTTGTCTTTTCCATCCCACTTTATGTTGCAGCCAATTGGATTGGTTACAGGAATTGAAACGGGTTTTCCGGAGGTGAGTTCCTCAAGTGCCCTGTCGAGGTCGTTAACCGTCATTTTGGAAACATCGCGGGGGGTATCCACACCACGGCCGGTGTAAACCAGCTTGCGTTCCTGGTCGAAGATGTAAAAATGGGGTGTGCGAAGCGCTCCGTATGCCTTGGCAATATTCTGCGACTCGTCGAAAAGATAGAGCCACGGAAATTTATAAATACGCATCCGTTCCACCATGTGCGGAAAATCATCCTCGGGATAAGTATTGGCGCTATTGGAGCTGATGCCCACAAACCGTACACCCTTTTCCCTGTATTTTTCAGCCGTCTGGCGTGTAACTTCATCGCTTCCAATAACATATGGGCAATGGTTACAGGTAAAGAATACCACGAGGAAAGGATCTTTAAAATCATTAAGGGAGTAGGTATTTCCGTCGGTGGCCGGTAAAGTAAAGTCCGGCGCTTTCTGTCCGATTTCCAAAGTAAAAGCCATATTTTATATTTTTAAATGTTTTCTAAATGATATAAGAGCGAATGACCGCAAATTGTTCATTAAGGAGCAGCATCTCCAGCTTCCTGATGACAATCAGAATTGTAAATACAATGTGTCAGAAAGCGATCTGTCGGAGGCAAAAGTCTGAATAATAACCGTTTATGAACGGCCAGGTGGCACTTCCTCCCTTCCGTCAGCATATTTGGCAAACCGGCCTTTTTCACGTGGATGCACATGGTCGTTGCGGTTCCATGGCCATCCTCCAAATTGGGTACGGCGATAGTCGCTGAAAGCCTGGTGGATTTCGGCCTGCGTATTCATGACAAACGGTCCGTGCTGTACCACCGGCTCGGAAATGGGGATTCCCTGCAGGAGCAGGAAAAAAGCTTCGCTCTCACCATTCTCAACGATAACCTCCATGTCGGGAAGGAGTTCAATGGCATTGTAAGACGCGATTTCCATTCCGCCCACCTTTATTTCAGGGCCTTTGTAAAAATAGAGGGTTCGTCTGGCTTCGGCCGAGGCGGTTGGGATCGTCCATTTTGCACCTGCTGCCATGCGGATGGTCCAGATGGCGACCTCATTGGCCGGGTCTGCCGCCCATGAATCGGGCGCGGGCGGAGGGGCGAAAGTATCTTCTATATGGCCGGCGATGATGTTGATTTCAGTTGTTTTACAATCAGAATCCCTGAAGGAATATTTGGGAATCTGATCAGCCCAGAGCATGGCGAAGTGCGGTTCGGCGAACTTCCTGCTCCGGGGAAGGTTGAGCCAGACCTGGAAAAGCTCGAGCGGATTTTCCTCCTCCTTTTTAAGCAGGGGAAACATCTCACAATGCTGCAATCCGGCACCGGCAGTCATCCACTGAACATCACCGTTGCCATACCGGCCTGCCGCGCCATGTGAATCGGAATGGTCCACCAGGCCTTCTGTCACAACTGTTACGGTTTCGAACCCGCGGTGCGGATGCGCCGGAAACCCGGGAATGGTTTCTCCATGGTACATACGCCATCCATCTTTAATCGTAAAATCCTGACCCAGGTTTCTCCCCCGCAGGGAAGCATCAGGGCCAAAGTGGTCATTGCCGCGCGGATACCGGTCATGGTGGTGCACGCAAAATAGAAACGGATCATTGGTGGGCCACATAAAGCCCAAAGGCTGAATGTTAAGGATTGCTTTGTTGTACATGGGCAGAATATTAAAGTTCAGCCCTAAAGTTAGGCATTATTTTTTGGCTATCACCAGCATTTCAAAATCTTCGGTGGTAAGCTTGTGGCTCCGGCTGAATTCTCCCAAATGCGCCCCGAAAATATCGATGGAGCCGAATCCCAGTGATTTCAGCAGCCAGGTAATCTCCGACGGGACGTAATACCTTTCGTTGCAGTCTGCCTGGTGTTCAACACCATCATCGTCAACAAATGCGGTTATATTTTTATCGCGGAAAGTCATCAGGTCGAAGCTGGTTTCAATGGTTTTGGCATTCCCCTCTTTGGTTGCTGAATCCATAAAATCTTTAACGGAATGGAAAAGAGGGAATAGTCCGTTGAGGGTGGTAAAGATTAGCCTGCCGCCAGGAGTTAAGGCCTTTGCGGCATTCTGAAGGATCTGAAAGTTCATTTCATCGGTTTCCATTAGCGGAAAGGCTCCCTCGCAAAGCATGATTACCAGCCCGAACGCTGATTCGAAAGGCAAATTGCGGGCGTCGTG
>CAYMXK010000004.1:0-2390 GCA_964393915.1 uncultured Prolixibacteraceae bacterium | reverse complement strand
AAAGCATGATTACCAGCCCGAACGCTGATTCGAAAGGCAAATTGCGGGCGTCGTGCTGTATGAAGTCGATTTTCACATTTGCCTCCTCTGCTTTCTGACGTGCACGTTGCAGCATCGATTCAGAAAGATCAACCCCGGTAACCTGGTATCCGCGCTTTGTGAGCTCGATGGAATGGCGACCCGTGCCGCAGCCGATATCGAGGATGGCAACCGATTTGTCGTGGTTGATTTCCTTCTCGATAAAATCACACTCACCCAGCGTGCCATGGGTAAAACTTTCGCTGTCATATTTTTGCCCGTAATTCTCGAAAAGGGCCTGGTACCACTGTTTCATATTTAAAAGGATTTAAGATTCAAAGATAAAAGAGATAAGAGATTTTTGTTGTCGCTGTTTTTATTTTGTGCTTATACAGAAGCAGGAACCTTCCCGTTTTGCGCTATTTCTGGCACGCTGCCATATATAAATGCCAGGGGCTGGGACGAGGAAAAAAAAGAAACATACCCCATTTGATGATAATTATCAACAGCAGGGGTATCCTTCTGATGGTTTCCAAAACTGTTTAATTATTTATGGCTCTGAAGCAGTTGCTTTCGACTTTGTTTTCAGGTTCAAAGATATTTTCTGCGTAAGGCAGAAGCAATTTTTTAATGTTGAATGTCTGTTTATTAATGTTGAGTGTCGCATTTCTGATGCTGAAACTGTTGCGCGGGCTCCCCGCACACTGCGTTTTGCCCGCGCTGGACACCCTAAACGAGCCATCCACCTTCGATTATTGGCTGTTTATTGATTTCAAATTCCTTTTTTATGATATATCTGGTATTTTTGTTTTTCAGAAACCGAAATTACCATGTTTGATTTATTAAAGTCATTGCCAATAGAGTCTATTGAAGAAGAGCGCATCAAAGGAGCCCGCATGAGTGTATATTTCCGGTGGATATTCATTCTGATGTTGTCGGTAACCGTTACTGTGCAACTTTTTTCAGGCTACAGGGATGAATCGTTGCACTCCATCAGGCTTATATTCATCTATCTTTTGGCCAATATCGGACTATGGATGGCTGTCAGAAGGAAATATGATCCTCCGTATCTGGGGTTTTTGAGCGCATTGCTCGATACAGGCATAATTACTTTTCATCTCTATTATTTGTCGGTTCAGTTCGATCTTATTGCTTCGACCTCGGCGGCAACAACCTTTTTGTATCCCATAATATTTCTACTGTACACTTTTCGACTGAACCGGTCTCTGCTCATATTTACGGTTGTGCTTTCGCTGTTGTTCTTTAATGCCAACTATTTCATTCAATATCCGAAAGATCCGGAATTGTTTAACATGTCACTCTCCCTATCACCCTTGTCGCACATTTTTAAAAGCGTTTACATTTTGTTTATCGGATTCTTATGCATTTACCTTCAACACGCCATGTCGAAATTTCTCGAAAAGCAGATTGCTGAGGCGGCAGGAAAAGCTGAACTCGATGCCAAAATAAAAATTGAGGAACAAAAAAACATCTATGCCCGGCAGTTGATTGATCAGGAAAAGAGGCTTAACAAGGAGCTGGAAAGGGAGGTCGAGGAAAGGACCACTGAACTTACCAGGGCCAATACCCAGTTGCTGAAACTGCAGAAGGAGAATCTGCAATCACAGTTCGAAGTGCTGAAACAACAGGTAAACCCGCATTTTCTTTTCAATAGTTTGAACGTTCTCTCCTCACTGATTAAAATCGATCCGGATCTTGCAGAATCGTTTACCGAGAATTTGTCGAAAGTGTACCGGTATGTTCTGGAAAACAAGGAGAAAGATGTTGTGACGCTCCGAACGGAGCTCGAGTTTTTAAAGGCTTATCTCTTTTTAATTGATATCCGGTTTGTGGAGAAGATAGTTGTTGAGATCAATATTGATGAGTCGTATTACGAATACGAGATTTTGCCTATTGCGATTCAGCTGATCATAGAAAACGCCATCAAGCATAATACATTCTCGAGGAGCCATCCTCTGAAGATTGAGATTTTTGTAGATGAACAGAACAATCTGAACATTATCAATAATCTGAAGTTACGGGAAACCAAGTTTTCCTCCACCGGTGTAGGACTCGAAAACATTACCAGAAGATATGAATTGGTGTCGGATAAAAGGCCACAATTCGGGGCAACAGAAACCCATTTTATTGCCAGGCTTCCGTTGCTGAATTCAGAATGAATGTTTCGGTGCTCTGCACCTGTAGCTGAATTTTGATGCCATCGCTACAAATATTTGGGTGCTCTGCACCATGCAAAGATGCTACAGCAGCAAAGTCTCGATGGCTGACAGCTGAGTGTCTTTTTTTGAAATGAAAGAAAGTTTGTTTTAAAAATACTTGCTGAAAAACTCTTCTAAAAAACGTTACGTCTG
>CAYMXK010000003.1:0-37106 GCA_964393915.1 uncultured Prolixibacteraceae bacterium | reverse complement strand
AGGCACCAAGACACGAAGGATTCACCAAGATTATTGAATTGATATTCATCTCTTTGTGTTTCTTGGTGCCTTGGTGCCTTGGTGGCAAAAACTGGCTTTCCGGAGTAGATACAACATAAAAAAGAAAGTTATGGAAATGGTAAACAAGTTAAAGCAAGTCATTTTATTGTTTTCTTCTGTGATTGTGTTATTTTATTCTTCAAATGCACAGAATATACTTTTGTCATGGGACTTTGAAGAGATAACCAACCGGACTACCCTGGAAAAGGTGAGTGGTATAGCCGATACCCTGGAAGGCAATTTCAAGGTGGCTGAAGGAATTAAAGGAAATGGGCTGAGGCTGGATGGATTTACAACCAATTTAAAACACACAGACAGAAATATGCCTGTTCCCGGAGAGGAATTAACCGTCGAAGCCTGGGTCTCCCTGGCAAATTATCCATGGAACTGGTGTCCTGTCCTTTCCACAGAAACCAATGAAACCAAGGGATACCGGTTAATGATTGGTCCTCACGGTCAGGCCTCCATGCAGGTTGCCATTGGCGAACAATGGATCTCCGCCTCCACTGAAAGGTTAACCCTTCCGCTGAGGGAATGGATGCATGTGGTGGGTGTATACAGGGCCAATAAGGATTTAACGGTTTATGTGAATGGCGAAAAACTGGCTCAAACTGCTATCCAGGGGAAAATAAATTATCCCGGACAGAAAGGTTGCATAATAGGTATGGTGGCCCATCCCGATAAGCCTTCTGATATCCACCGGACGTGGGGAACACTGGCACAATATTTCGGACTGACCGGAATTATCGATGAAGTGAAAGTAACTGGTGCTGCACAGACAGCAAGCCAGGTTGCCTCGAACTTCAAAGGATACGGTATGAAAACTCCCGATTTACAACCTCACAAACTTCCTGATATTGAAAAACATCCCAACCGTTTTGGGGCCTTTTATACAAAACTGAAATATTACGACGGATGGGATGACCTCTGGCCTGTTGATCAGGATCCTGATATCGTGGTATGCTTCGATAAGTTACCGGTTAAAGTAATGTTCTGGAGGGGAATACGCTACGGAGCATCATGGGTATCGGAAAATAACAACTGGATGACAGACCAGAGCGTGGAAGCCTGGGGCGTTGGCGCCAATGATACCGAAGGTTGTTTTGAGCATATGCAGGACCGGCATTGTCGTTTTTCGCATGTCAGGGTAATTGAAAATACGGATGCCCGGGTGGTTGTACACTGGAGGTACGCGCCGGTAAGTGCCTATAACAATACGTGGAGGGTGGATCCTAAAACAGGTTGGGAGTGCTGGATTGATGAATATCATTATATCTATCCCGATGGGGCAGGAATCCGGAAAGTTTCCTGGAAAACAGGAACCCTGGGATTTCCGCGACAATTTCAGGAGTCTTTGCCACTGCTTCATCCTGGACAGGTTGAAAGCGATCTTTTGCATGAAGATTTCGTACATGTTTCAAATTACGAAGGTGATATCAGGCCTGTTTCCTACGTGGAAAAACCGGCTGAGATGGACCGTGAATTTGCAAATCAGTTTACCGTCCAGCAATACAATTTTAAATCGGAAAACAAACCTTTTATCTGTTTCGAGCCGGGTAACAGGATGATTGTAAGATATAACAATATTGCCCGCTACAACGATCATGGCGGATGCAACCATTTTCCTGTCGGACAGGCACGATGCGACGGCAGAACAAGCACCACATCCGATCGTCCTTCCCACTGCGGAAGCTTTCCCATCTCTTACCCTGTAGTACACGAAAAAGGTGATCGTGAGTACTGGAATGGCCTCTACGGGATCAATGGCATGGATATGAAAGAGGTGGTCAAACTGGGCAGGTCATGGGCTTATGCCCCGGAAATCAGGATCAGTGGAAATAATTATATTTCAAGCGGCTACGACAGGAGTGAAAGATGCTATAAGTTATCGAATAACAGTCCGAAACCACAGAAACTTCAGATGGTTCTCGCGGGCAGTAGTGACTCACCTGTAATAAACCCTTCCTTCATTGTATACAACTGGAATTCAGATAATGCCACCGTTTATGTAAATGGTAAACCCGCAAAGGATGCACGAATTGGAATCAACCGGGAACTTGAAGGGAATAATCTTATGGTATTTTTATTTCTTGAAAAAGATGAACCTGTTACCATAACATTGGCACCATAGTAATTTTATTAATAAATTAGCCATCTGTTTGGTCTTATAAAATATGTGCTGAAGAAAAGGAAAGGAGAAATTTGTAATGAAAAGAAGAAACTTTATCAGAAACGCTGCACTGGCAACTACAGCTGTACACCTATCACCAGTTTTAACATATTGTACAAAACCCAAAAGCAAACCGAACATTCTTTTCATTCTTGCAGACCAGTGGCGTGCATCTGCTACCGGTTATGCCGGAGACCCCAATGTGTGTACACCCAACCTGGATATGCTGGCAAAGGAAAGTTTTAATTTTCGCAATACGGTCTCGGTTTGTCCGGTTTGCACTCCTTACCGTGCTTCGCTCATTACAGGCCGGTATCCCACATCTACCGGGATGTTTTTAAATGATGTCCACCTTCCTCCAACTGAATTGTGCATTGGCGATGCTCTCGAATCTGCAGGGTACAAAACGGCCTATATTGGCAAATGGCATCTCGATGGCCATGGCCGGCATACCTATATTCCGGAAGAACGGCGACGTGGATTTGACTACTGGAAGGTTGCTGAGTGCGATCACAACTACAACCATTCCCACTATTATGCAGGTAATTCTGATGAGAAATTGTACTGGGATGGCTATGATGTATTTGCCCAGACAAAGGATGCCCAACAATATCTTGCCAGCAATGCAAACACGGATGAGCCGTTCGCACTGTTCATTTCTTATGGTACTCCTCATTTCCCCCACCATACTGCACCTGAAAATTATAAATCCAAATATCCGACCGAAAATATTCAATTGCCTGTAAATGTCCCGGATTCCATGAAGGAAGTGGCAGCATTGGAAGCTCAGGGGTATTATGCACATTGTGAGGCACTTGACAAAAGTATAGGAGAGTTGCTGACTACTTTAGATGAGTTGGGCCTGAGAGAAAATACCATCCTGGTGTTTACCTCCGACCACGGAGAAATGCTTGGATCACACGGGGTGAGACCAAAGGCGAAACAGGTGCCATTTAGCGAATCTGCAGGAGTTCCGTTTTTATTACGTTATCCTGAAGTTTTAGGAGATAAGGGAAAGGTCATTGAAATGCCCATTACCACTCCTGATATTTTCCCCACACTATTTGGGCTTGCAGGATTGGAAATTCCTAAACCCATTGAGGGAGACAACCATTCATCTGTAATCGTAAATGGTAAAGAAAAGAAAGACCATGCAGTCCTTTATATGCAGTTAGCTCCATGGGATGGAGGGGTGTACCGCAAGGAATACCGTGCGGTGAGGACCGACAGGTACACTTATGTGCGCTCACTGGATGGACCGTGGATGTTGTTTGATGATGTGGATGACCCTTTCCAGATGGACAACCTTGTAGCAAAACCTGATTACGCCAATTTAGTTGAGGATCTCGATAACCGGCTTCAACTGCTGCTTCAAAAAATCGGTGATGAATTCAGGCCTGCACAATATTATATCGATGAATGGGGTTTGGAGACTAACACGCATGGATATATCCCTTATACCATAGAAACCGAAACAATACCGCAAACACCCAAAAGGAGCGGGATATGATTATTTTTATGTTTTTAAAATCAGGACGTCAAATCACAGGTATAAAACTGCCTTTTGAATAAAGTGTTATGGTAACTATATCCGGAATCAAAGAATTTTCACCTCTTTTATTGACTCTATTTCTTTTCTCAAATTGCAGCGATATAAACAGAGATACGAATGAATATCAACCTGTTAATGTGCTTCTGATTACAGCTGATGACCTGAATTACAACTCAGTTGGCTGTTATGGTTGCAATATTGAAAACATTACACCCAACATTGACAGACTGGCACAAAGTGGCATTCGTTTTACCAATGCATTTGTAAATATCGCTGTTTGTCAGCCATCGCGACAATCAATAATGACAGGAAGGTATCCTCACAACAATGGCGCCCCGGGTTTTGACCCGATTAATGCTGATGTTGCAACATTGCAGGAACAGCTTAAGAAAGCGGGCTATCTTAACGGGATATTGGGCAAGGAAATACATCTGAAGCCAACAGAAAGGTATTGTTGGGATTATTATATAAAGGAGGGTGATCTCTCTTCGGGACTTGGTATAGGAAGGGACCCTGACCTCTACTATAAATATTCCCTGGAGTTTTTCAATAAATCGAAAAGGGAGAAAAAACCATTTTTTCTGATGGCCAACAGCCATGATCCTCACAGGCCTTTTGCAGGCAGCGACCAGGAAATGAGAAGCTGGGGTGAAGACTTACCCGTACATACCCGGACAATAAGTCCTGATGAAGTAACTGTTCCTGACTTCCTTCCCGATTTACCTGAAATCAGGCTAGAGATCGCAGAGTACTATACCTCTGTTTTCCGGCTCGATCAGACTGTGGGAGCAATATTAGATGCCCTGGAAAAATCGGGCCTGGCAAAAAATACAATGGTCATTTTCATTAGCGATAACGGGATGGCATTGCCATTTGCGAAATCCAACTGTTATCTCAACAGCAATAAAACACCCTGGATAATCAGGTGGCCGGAAGAAATAGCCAAAGGCATTATTGACAGCACGCATTTTATATCCGGAATAGATTTTATGCCTACAATTCTTCATGCCCTTCATTTGCCTGATGTGACCGGTATGGATGGAACTTCCTTTTTACCGCTGCTTAAAGGCAAAAATCAAAACTACCGGAAGGCTGTTTTTACCGAATACCACAGAACTTTTGGCCGCGTTGATTATTCGATGCGTTGTGTGCAGGAAGAAACTTACGGATATATTGTAAATTTCTGGAGCGACGGGAAACATGAAATCGGGGGAGACTCCGCGAGCGGGCGGACATTTGCCGCAATGAAAAAAGCTGCACCGGAGGATAGCGTGGTTGCAGACCGTCTGAACATGTATGTATACAGGGTGCCGGAAGAATTATATGATTTCAGGTCAGATCCTGACGGCCTGGTTAATTTGATTGATGACCCGGCACTTAAAGAAACCAGGCAACGGTTGAAAAAACTGATGTTTAATGAAATGAAAAGAACAAACGATCCCATTAAGGATGAATTTGAGAAAAGTTTTCTGCATAATTGAGCAGGTAAGTGTTTAAACTGACATTTCCTTTGCCGGAAAGTCATTCTGGAAATTCGAAAAACCAGTTCCTTTTTGGGACAGAAGATATAACATTTCAATACAGATAATATGAATAAAAATTTGTCAAAAACAATTGCATTACTGACGCTGGGAGCCGGAATTGTGTCCGGTTGCAGCGAAAAACCAGAAGTTCAGCAACGCCCCAATGTACTTTTCATCATGACCGATGACCATACCCAACAGGCCATTCATGCCTATGGAAAAGGGTTGCTGGATTCCGTTCATTTTCCGAATATGGATCGTCTGGCAAAAGAGGGAGCGATTTTTATGCAAAGTTTTGTTACCAATTCTATATGTGCACCAAGCCGCGCTGTTTTGCTGACGGGAAAATACAGCCATATTAACGGCAAAATTGATAATTCAGTGCCATTTGACTGGGGTCAGCCCACCTACCCTAAGTTATTGCAAAGTGCGGGTTACCAGACCGCTCTGATTGGAAAGATACACCTGGCAGGAGTCCCTCAGGGATATGATTATTCCATAACATTGCCGGGGCAAGGTAATTATTACAATCCTGAATTCATTATCAACGGAACGGAACAAACCAAGTTCGAAGGCCATTGCGAAGCGATAATCCCCCAACTTGTAATAGACTGGCTGGAGAAGGACTGGGACAAAAGCAAACCTTTTGCCGTGAATTATCACACAAAAGCTCCGCACCGTAACTGGATGCCCGAACCTAAGTATCTCGATTACCTGGAAGATCATGAATTTGAATTTCCTCATAACTTTTTTGACGATTATCAGGGAAGAGGCACCGCTGCCCGGGAACAGGAACTGGAGATTGTAAATGATATGTACTGGGGGTGGGATATGAAATTTGAAAACGATCCCTTTACCGGAGAACCCAGCCCGTTGCCAGCACCATTTGGCCGTATGAGCGAGGAACAAATGGCAGCTTGGAATGCCGTTTACGGTCCTCCGAATGAGAAATTTTTAAATGAAAAACCAGAAGGTCGTGAACTTGCCAAATTTATGTACCACCGTTACCTGCGTGATTATCTTAAAACAGTTAAGTCGGTTGACGACGGTATAGGGAAAGTCCTCGGCTATCTTGAAGAAAATGGGTTACTGGATAACACTTTGGTGATATATACTTCAGACCAGGGATTTTATCTTGGAGAACATGGCTGGTATGATAAACGTTTCATGTATGAAGAGTCTTTCAGTACCCCGCTTTTGGTCAGGTACCCTAAAGAGATTAAACCCGGAACTGTCGTCAATGATATGGTAGTAAATGTCGACCTTGCACCAACTATTTTAGATTATGCCGGAGTCGATATACCTTCAGATATTCAGGGAGATTCATGGCGTTCAATTGCAGCCGGCAATACCATTCCATGGCGGGATGCCGTATATTATCATTACTATGAATACCCCGGCCCGCACATGGTTAAGCGCCATTATGGGGCCCGCACGGATCGGTACAAACTTATTCACTTCTATTATGATGTGGATGAGTGGGAGTTGTACGATCTTGAAAAAGATCCTTATGAGATGAGGAACGTATACGATAATCCTGCCTATGTTGAAGTTCAGGAAATGATGCACAGCAAACTGATTGATCTTCGCAAAGAGTTTGGTGATTCCGATGAGCTGACACAGCAATACCTTGATAATTATTTATCGCGGAGGAATTAACGCAGCTATTTTCACGGTTGACCTTATTAATCTTTGGTGGTTGGCCCATGCACCACCAGTTTACCATCATCTGAAACTTCCATGCGATCAATAAAAACAACCCGTTTGTTACCGGTTTCTGATGTCCTTCCATGATACACGCATAGCATCTCTTTCCCATCCGGAGAGAACGTGATTGAATTGTGGCCGGTGCCGGTCACGTTGCCTCCCTTTTCCACATTTTTCTCCAGAACGGGGTTGTTGGGGGATTTAATGAATGGCCCCAGAGGTGAACCTGAGGTGGCGTAACCCACAGCGTAATTTTGTCCGCCGAAGAAGTTGGCTGAATACATCATGAAGTAAGTGCCGTTCTTTTTAAAAATATAGGATCCCTCTGTCCATCGGCGGTTGACTTCACCCGAGGTCACCGAGCGGCTTTCCCACTCCGTCTGCGGATCGGCCATCGACATTGGGGGTCGCAGCAACAATTGAGGTTCCCCAATAATTCCCGAAAAATCCGGTTTCATCTCTACGCCGTAAACCCAGCTCTCCTCAATTTCATCGAACATCCCTTTGGCGCGGGCCCATTCCGCCACCTCACTCTCAACAGGATTTTTATAGCAGCAGCGGGAGTAATATAAATAGACTTTCCCATCCTCGAACAACAGATTGCCATCAATTACAGGATATCCAGGATTAAAAACGGGACGGTTGAGCAGGTCAGTATACGGACCTGTCGGCGTATCTGCAACAGCCACTCCAATGCGGAAATTCTCCAGCTCATTGGTGGGATTTTCACGCCAGTCTGCGCTGAAAAGAAGATAAAACTTTCCCTGATGTTCATACAACTCCGGTGCCCAGAAATTCGCGATATCCCAAGAATCGGCCGTATTGCCCTGATAGATGCGCCCCTCGTCTTTCCATTCTTTTAAATCAGTTGAAGAATACATTTTAAATCCGTCCTTCACCCCGCCGGTTCCAATCATGTAGTAGTTGCCATCAGAAGCTTTTAAAATATAAGGGTCGCCAAATTCAACCTGCAGGGGGTTCTCAAAGCTTATTTTTGGAGACTTGCTGCAAGAAATAAAAAACAGAGCCATTGCCGTAATCAGAAATCCGGTGAGGGATAAAATCTTGTTCATACAAATGCCAATTTAAAAGAAGTTAAAATGCAGGTCTTTTCCAGCTGTAGCTGGGCGTACTGTCTTCCACAAAGGGCCATCCGTTTCTCCATTGCACTTCATCGAGCATAAGCACCCTTCCTTTGGGATTGGTCTTATCAACGGCATGGTATAATATCCAGGTTTTACCATCACGGTCAGCCGTTAATTCTGCGTTGTGGCCGGTACCCACAAAGCGGTCATTCCCCCTGATGAGAATTTCATGTTTGTTTGAACTCATGCTTTCCCCTGATTTGTTCAGATAGGGACCAAAAAGCTTGTCAGAGCGGCCAACAACTGTTGTATAGGTACTGTTAACCCCCTGGCAACAGCTGCCTATTGAGGCAAAGAAATAGTAAAATCCATCTTTTTTCATGATATATACCCCTTCGTACGCTGTTCCGGCAACCTGGCGCTTTTCAGCTCCCGGCATTACAGACAGCCCATCAGCAGAAAGTTCTATCACATAAATTCCCCTGAAACTGCCCCAGAAAAGGTATTTTTTTCCGTCCTCTTCAATATAAAATGGATCAATCGAATTCTGGACGTCGATCTCGTTGCTCCTGAACAACTTACCCCTGTCGGTAAAAGGGCCTTCCGGCTTGTCGCTGGTGGCTGCACCGATGCCGCAGGTCCACTCTCCGCCCCAAACCGACATCGAATAATACAATATGTATTGATTGTTGATGTAGTTAATGTCTGGGGCCCAAATGCCGCCTTTCGGCTCAAAGGTTGGCCTCGACTGCTCTGTAAAGGCTGTTCCCGCAAAGCTCCAGTCAACAAGATCCGCCGATTTGTGAATCGGGACGTTACGGGTATCTTCAGTAGCGTAGAGGTAAAAATAACCATCGGGTGCCTTTATAACTGTAGGGTCAGGGAGGCTATAGCCTACAACCGGATTTTTGTATTTATTTTCATCATCCGGTCCGTTCACCTGGTCCTGGTTATTCTTTTCGCGGGCAGTCACGACGTTGGCAATGATTAAAAACAGCAATACGTAAACGGTTCTCTTCATTTTTGCAGGATTCAGATGCCTAATGTAAGACTTTTTATTAAATCAACCTTCTCCTGACGGCATGGAGTACCACCTGCAAGGATAACTTAATGAAACAAAAAAGATGGTTTCGATCAATCCGTCCAGGTTTGTGATATCCCTTTTTTAGTTGTAAATTGTATACTACTTATCAGCATTTTCTGCGCTGCGTGGCGGTTTTAAACTTGCTTAATATTACGAAATGTTCAGTAAACTGATACATTCCAGCCAGGGGGAGATTCAGTCTCTTCCGCTTAGCCTGAAAGACATCGTATTCAATGTACTTCCTCACCGGGATGAGAACAGTACTTTGATATACAGTCATATAGGGGAGGAGTTTGTCTCAATTGACCTCGCCGGACTTCGCCGCGCAACAATAAAGATAGGAGCCAGGCTCCGTGATATGGGCCTGCAACCGGGTGATACCATTATGCTGGCTTCATTCAGTAGTTCAAATGAACTGGCCAATGCCCTGATATTCACCGCAGCAACCTGCATGGGATTGCGTGTGTTTGTTCCCATATTTCCTGAACCGGCCGAATTCAGCCACTGGAAGGAACAAACCGGCTTCTCCATGGTAATAATGCCTTACCTTGAAATACTGGCAGAAAAGGGGCACGAAAGGGAAAAGGAGGCCATTTATACTCTTCAGAACCTTTGCAGTGAAAGCAATATCCCGTTTCTGGATGCAAATGATGCATTTGACATCCCCGGCATCCTCCGGAACAGTGAAGAAGACGAAAAGGATTTATCAGCTGCCACATTTCCTGTTGCTGTTACCAACAAAACAGAGGCCGTCATCTTTACCACTTCGGGTACTTCCGGAAGCAGCAAAATGGTGGTTTATACCCACGAAGGTTTTTCAAACTGCTGCCAGGCCTGGCAAAAGTGCGGACTCTTTGCCCCGGAGCTATTCGGCAATCCCGGCTTTAGTCCGTTGTTCACGCACACCATCGGCATTCGCACCTTTATCAATTCCATCTGGTCGGGTCACCCGTTCTGTATCCTGGTAACCGATTGGTTTCTCCATAAGCCGGAGGTTGTCCGGTTTCTTTTGATGAAAATGAATCTGGGGCATATCATTGGCGGACCGGCATTTTTCAACACCATGCTGGAGCTTTTCAGGCAGTTTCCCGAGTTAAAGACAAACATGCAGCAATCATTGCGCGCAGCCATCTCTATCGGGGCTCCTTACGATCAAGCCACCGCGGAAAAATTCAGGTCTGCCACCGGTATCGCTATGATGAATGGTTTTGGCACTACTGAAACCCTTATGATTGCACTGAACCGGCATGCCGGGACAAAAGTGCGGAGCATGGGTATGCTGATGCCCGGAGTAACGCTCGGACTGACTGCCACCGACGATCCTGAAGTGTTTGAAATGTCAATTCACTCGGCTTTTCAATCGGCACGCACCATCGGAGAAACTGCCCCCACAGACTATTTTGACACCGGCGACATGGTGAAATACGATGAAACTTCCTGTGAAATATTATTTCATGGCCGCAAGGTGCAGGACTTCCTCAAAGATGAATATGGCGTGAAAATTCCTTTTAATGCCCTGCGCTCTTATTACAGGGATCTTTATCAACAGGTGGCCTGGATCGAATGGATACCCATGGTGAATATTCCGGGCCTGGCCGCCCTGATCTATCTACCGCCACCTGCCGGTGTCAACCGGCAAAAAGAGCTGGCCGCACTCATCAAAACCATCAACGAGGAGCTCAAACGGACTATTGAGCCATTTGAATATGCACACCGTCATTTGGAGCGGATTAGTGTAGTTGCGGATAGTGTGCCGCTAACCCGGAAAGGAACAGTTTCCACTGACCAGATCCATAAAAAATATAGCCAGATGATCGAAGACCTCAGGAATCCGTTTGTATTTAACCAGAGTATTGAAAACACCGAAACAGGAGATAAAAGTTACCTGCATAAGTTTTCCAATCCCTACATGGCTGAACTCCTCGAGACACTCAAACTCGACAAGGTATATGTCAAAGGGGAAGGGGATTATCTTTTCTACAGGGATGGCGATTCGCTGCGGAGGGTCCTCGACCTGGTAGGTGGTTTTGGTTCAGGGTTGCTGGGTCACAACCATCCCAAAATAAGGGAGGCAATGCACCGCTTTATTGAGACTGGTTATCCGGCTCTGAACAACCAGGGAAGCCAGTATTACTATCCCGGATTGCTTGCCAGGGAACTGAACCGGATATTCAGTAAGCAAACAGGTCGCTATTTTAAGGTGCAGTTTGCCAGCAGCGGAACCGAGGCGGTGGAGAAGGCCCTGCACCACGCTTACTATGAATGGAGATTGAGGATAGAGAAGATCAGGGATGAACAGCTTCAGTTGTTTGGGGCCGATCCCGGATTGCAGACAGCGGAACTGTGGGACCGCAACATGCAGATAATTAATGCTGCCACTCCTGCCGCATTGGTCGTCAACAACTGTTTTCACGGCAACACCTCCGCAGCGCGCAGTCTGCTGAATCATAAAAAGCAACGGGATTTGTTCAGCGGATTATTGAATATCAGACCTTTGCATTTGTCTGACAGGCTGACCGGATGGAAGGAACAAGCCGTGTCATTCATCTCTGGAAATTCGGTTTGCCTTAACCTGGTGAAAGCAAACAACGGAGCATATAATACTGTACCTGTAAATTTCTCCACTGTAATTGCTGCGCTGATTGAACCGGTCAGGGGCGAAGGCGGTATTTATGAAATGAATCCTGAAATGGCGGATTTCCTGGCCACACAGGAGTTTCCCCTGATTTCTGATGAAATTCAGTGCGGGATGGGCCGTACCGGCAACTTCCCGGCATACAGCAAAGCCTCTTATTACCTCCTGGGCAAGAGTTTAGGCGGAGGTACGCAAAAAATTTCCGCTGTACTGATCGATGACCAGCGGTTTAAACCTTTGTTTACCAAATATTTCAATTCAACCTTCGACAACGGGGAACTTGCTGCCTGCGTCGCACTTACAACTGTCGGCATCATCGAAGAGGAAAACCTGTCGGGGATTGCATTGGAAAAGGGAAAAAAGTACCTTGAAATGTTGCAGAAAGTGGCTGCAAAATACCCTGGTATCATAGAATCTGTCAACGGTGCCGGTTTGATGATCGGGATACACTTTAACCCGCGGTTGGGTGACCATAATACCCTCCTCCGGATTTTGACCGAAAATGAATTGCTGGGATATCTGCTCGCGGGGTGGCTGTTGAATGTGCATAATATCAGGATGTTGCCATCGCTTTCAAAGCCAAATTCCCTGCGCATTGAGCCATCCTGTTATATTGATGATGCTGAAATCAGCAGGTTTTGCACCATTTTGGAGGAGATGTGCGGGTTGCTCAGGGACAAAAAGATTTATGAATTGCTCCGGTTTCTCATGAACGGAGATCCTTATCCTGATAAAATGTATCCGGTCTTCGAAGGATTGTTTCCGCAGGAGATCGACACTCATGCAGAGGGGGCGGTCAAGGCGGGATTCATAGGAAACTTTACCTTGTCGCACCGTGAATTGCAGGTCATTGAACCTGACCTGGTGCAGGCATCCGACACCGGACTTAGAATATTGTTCAATCGATTGTCCACACTCCTGGAAGGTAAGCCAATCAGGATCATGAGCAAAAACCTGCTGAACGGGAGGGTACACTTTACGTTTTATATCCTGCCATTCGACACGGCACAAATGGAGGTGGTCAGCCGCTGGGGAAAGAAGAGGTTTTATATCTCGAAGATCCAGGAGGCTGTGGATAAACTGACCGCTGAAGGGACTGCCTGCATCAGCCTGGGGGCGCATACCTCTATTATTACAGGCAATTGCCTTACCCTGGCAGAAAGGAACGAATGCCGCATCCTGACAGGCAACAGCCTCACAGTAGCCTCCTGCCTGTGGCACCTCGACAATTATATCGCCGACATCCACAGGGCGGGTCCGGGGCCGCATACCATCGCCATAGTTGGTGCAGGTGGCAATATCGGTACTGGCCTGACCTCCTGCCTGGAAGACGGGAAATACAGCCGGCACACGCTGATTTTGGCCGGCAACAATGAAAAACGGTTGCTCAGGCTGAAAGAAGGATTCCGCAACCGGGAATCTCAGGTTATCTGCACTGCCGACTTGTTTGAGGTACGCAATGCCAACATTATAATCTGCTGCGCCAACACCAACGATCCCATTATTTTCCCGCACCATATCAATTCGGAAAAACCGGTTTTTATTATTGACTTGTCAGTGCCCAGGGCTGTTTCACGAGATGTTAACAGGCTTCGGAATGTAAATTTCTGCGATTTGGCTTCATCGGTTTATATTGAAGGCACACCCGGAATGATGGTAAGCTCGCACACTCCCGTATCCAGGCTGTTTTGCTGTGCAGGTGAAAGTATCCTCACTGCGCTGCACGGTTTGCAACTGCCAATGAAAGGCCATATATGCCGAAGTTCGGTGGAGGCTCTTATTCCAATTGCGTTTGACGAAGGCTTTTTTAAAACCCCGGAACATGGCGATTCTGTTTGATTTTGGCGTGTCACAGGAAGACCCGCTGACCGAACAGCTGGTTTTGGACCTGAAGCCCGGCGACAGGATTCTGTCGGTGGCCAGCGGGGGAGAGGTTCCCCTGTCGCTGATCAGCCTGACAGATAACCTTCACATTACGGCAGTCGATATTTCGCAAGCTCAAATCAATCTCTGCCGTATAAAACTAGCGGCTGCTCTCTGCCTTGGATTTCCTGAAAACGGACAATTTCTCGGTTTTGACCACATGAAACCTGAACGGCGAAATGAAATCTACCGGGATTTGATCTGTCAGCACCTTGCGGAGGAAGAAATTCTATTTTGGAATGATAACCTTTCTGCTATTGGCCAGGGAGTTATAGGTGCAGGCCGATTTGAACAGTACATCGCAAAAATGAGGTTTTTCAGTAATCTTTTCATTGGGAAAAGGAACCTGCAGCGGCTTATTGAATGCCAGACTCCCGAAGATCAGAAAGCAATTTTCAAAAAATACATCGCCAGCCGAAAAAGCCTGCAAATGCTGTTCAGGGTGGCATTTCATCCTGCCGTTTATAAGAAAAGGGGACTGCAGGAAAAAGCCCTCCGGCATGCCGACGGATCGACCGGTGAGCGGTTCTACCGCAAGTTTGAAAGTTTCTGCACCTCCAATCTGGCATCGGAAAACTATTTTCTGCAGTATTTTCTCACGGGAAGATGCCAGACACCCGGGGCGTTTCCACATTACCTGCAACCTCGTAACAGACAGCGGCTGAAAAATTATTCAGAACAACTGCAATTTGAAACAATCTCCTTTGAGAAAAAACTCAGGGAGGAGGAGAGGGGTGTTTTCAATAAAATACATTTATCGAACCTGGGCGACTGGATGAGCGAAGAGGAATTCAGCCATCTCAGAGGCCTTCTTCTGGAGAGATGCCTTCCCGGAACAATTCTCTGCAGCCGCTATCTTCAAAAAAACCAGTTTGCAAATGCAGGGTTCGCTCCATTTATTTTCGATGAAAAATGCTCGGAAATGGCACAAAACAACGACCGATTCCCTTTCTACACCATTTTCAAGATCGAGCTTCCCTGATGAAAAAAAATGAGGGTGTCTAAAAATCTTCTTAACCGCAAGGACGCAAGGAGAAAGCGCAATGAACGCAAAGAAATACAGTAAATTTTAAAAGGTAATAGTTTAAAAGTGAACCTTTTGCGACCTTTGCGTAGGCCTTTGCGACCCTTGCGGTTAAATCTTCTTAACCGCAATGGACGCAAGGAGAAACCGCAACAGACGCAAAGAAATACAGAAAATTAGTTTATAAGTGAACCTTTTGCGACCTTTGCGTAGGCCTTTGCGACCCTTGCGGTTAAATTTTTAAAAACTAGAGAAAGGCAATATCAATGTAGGGTAAATTAACAGGTATATTGAACCAATAGGGATCGGCACTGGTGAAAACAATATTTGAAACTGTTTTTTGGTGCCAGAACCCCCTTACCGAACCCAGAAAAGGGTCATTGCTGCAGCTGGCGAAATTCATGAAATGATAGCCTTTTTTCAGATGACGGTAATAGATTTCGGCAAGCAAAGCATGCATAATGGCTGTATCGCGGCCGGTGGTCGCATAATCGGTTATGGTAAGCTCGTTAAAGTGTTCTCCCCGCTTCGGAAAAGGTGCCATTCGAAAGATTTTCTCAAGCATTTTATATGTTGCAAGCACCGGGTAGAAGCGCAGGCCAAACTCAAGGACCCTCGTTCGGCGGAACGACGTGCAGTCCCAGGCCAGACAGACTCCCTTTAAAAATCCGTTTGCAGTGGTCGCCACATAATAATCTTCGATTTTCAAACCTCTTTTATCCAGTGACAGAATAAAATCTTCCTCCCTGAATACCGAACCAAAATCCCGGTTTGAATGCTCCGCGTTCAGGAGGTGTACAATTTCCGGAATATCTTCTGTTTTGGCGTTCCTCACCTTGTATTTGCTGCTGTTTCTGACGGGATAGGAAAAAAGGATGGACTTCACTTCCCAATCGGCGATAATTTTCGAGGGTGGCATCCAGGGATAGCCCCTGCGGCCAATAAAAGATTCGGCCTGACGGTTTCCCTTCAGGGTGACCAGCATCCCGGAGCTGGCTTTTCCCCGGGCGTCGTTTAAAAATTCCCTGACGGCCTTTTCGGGCAACCTCCTGCCTCGCGCCTCGGGGAGCAGATAGAAATTGTACAAGGTAAAGATGGTGGTTGTCTGACGATTGAGCCTTACATCTGAATAACCGCATGAGGCAAATCCTTTCAGCTCGCCGTGTAAGAAAAACCCCACATGCATTGAATCTGTATATTTCATTCGCGAAATGAAAAACAGATCGGGTGACTTGTCAAAACAGACGGTAAGCCCTCCCGCCTTTACAGGAGCAGCTTCCAGAATCGCCAGCATGGCCGGGTTATACGATTCATCGATGGGCTGGATCTTGAAATTTTCCATTTTTAGCTATGGCAAGTTACGAAATTAATCCCTGCTGATGCGCAAGGTGCCTCTGTTTTCCTGTGGACAGTTAGAATAAAACTTTTACTTTTAGGTGCTCTGTAGAGACGAATAATTGAGTCTACTCCGAAAAGTCCGGGTTCATTGATTTTCTACTCTTTTACCAAGATCCGCCAGGTGGCGGGAACTCGCTGAAAATCAACGTACTCTACAAAATTCAGGGGAATATGTGGTATTTGACTTTTCTGAGTGCGCTCATAATTAATACTGATGAATATGAATATGGTTGTTGTCCTTCTGGTTATTGTGATTCTGATGTTGGCAGGCGCTATGGTGATGATCCTCGTTTTCAGGCCGGGGAAGTCGAACGAAGTGATGTACCTGGCCAAAATGCAGGAAATACTGGCGAATATTGCTGCCTTTGAACGAAACCTGAAAGATGATTTCCGGGTTAACCGCGAAGAAATTTTGCGCATCTCAAAGGAAAACCGCGATGAAATGGCAAAATCACTAAGGGAATTCAGGGATACTTTTGAGAAAAGTGTGGAATCGTTTAACAACCTCCAGCGGGAAAAATTCGGACAGCTGGAGGCCAGGCAGGATAAGCTGGTGGAGGGTACCGAAAAGAAATTGGAGGAAATGCGCGTGATCGTTGACGAAAAGCTGCAAAAAACATTGAACGAAAGGCTGGGGCAATCGTTCGAGCTGGTGGGCAAACAGCTTGAAAGTGTTCAGAAGGGGCTGGGTGAAATGCAAACCTTGGCGCAGGATGTGGGCGGATTGAAGCGGGTTCTGAGCAATGTAAAAATGCGGGGTGGTATCGGTGAGGTACAATTGTCCCTGCTACTTGAGCAGATTCTTGCACCCGAGCAGTACGAAGCCAATGTCCGCACCAAACATGGCAGTTCCGATATGGTGGAGTTTGCCATCAGGTTGCCGGGCCAGGATGATACGGGCAGCGTGGTCTGGCTGCCGGTAGATGCCAAATTTCCCCGCGATGTATACGAACACCTGCAAAATGCTTACGACACGGGCGATCCTGCTTTGGTTGAGACTGCTCAGAAAGCCCTCGAAAATACCATCCGGAAAATGGCCCGCGATATTCACGATAAATACATTGATCCTCCGCACACAACAGGTTTCGCCATTATGTTCCTTCCTTTTGAGGGCATTTATGCTGAAGTGGTGCGCAAGGCAAGCCTGCTCGAAGATTTGCAGCGTACTTCCAAAATTGTGGTTACCGGACCGGCAACCCTGGCGGCAATCCTGAACAGCCTGCAGATGGGGTTCCGGACTTTGGCCATACAGAAACGCAGCAGTGAAGTTTGGAAAGTCCTGGGGGCTGTGAAAAAGGAGTTTGAAAATTTCGGGGGGATGCTTTCAAAGGCTCAGAACAACATCCAGACAGGCCTTAACCAACTCGACGACGTGATGGGCAAGCGGACACGTGCCATCGAAAGGAAACTCCGCAACGTGGAAAGTCTCAGCGAACCGGAAACCCGGCTGATCCTGCCTGAGGGGGAGGAGGAGGAAGAGACGGAGTAAAAGATTGCACACCTGTCAACTGATTGCGCTCCATTCAAATTCGGTTTTTTGGTCAGATGACATCAGTTTGCGAAGCATCCGGTATTCGCTGCTTTCCAGGCGCGGGTCTTTATCAAGGATATCGATGGCCATATTACGCGCCATTTCGAGAATGGGGGCATCCTTGGCGAGGTTGGCAATTTTAAGGTCAAACCCGATGCCGCTTTGCATTGTTCCTTCAATGTCGCCCGGGCCCCGTAGTTTCATATCCATCTCGGCAATTTCAAAGCCATCGTTTGTGCGTACCATGGTTTCCAGCCGCTTGCGGCTTTCATTGGTGATTTTGTAGGACGACATGAGTATGCAGTAAGACTGCTCTGCGCCCCGTCCGACGCGTCCCCGCAACTGGTGGAGCTGCGACAGTCCGAAACGTTCGGCACTTTCAATGACCATCACAGATGCGTTGGGAACATCAACACCAACTTCAATAACCGTAGTTGCCACGAGTATCTGCGTTTTCCCTTCCTTAAAGTTCAGCATTCCGGCGTCCTTTTCGCCGGGTTTCATGCGGCCATGTACCATCCCCACAAGGTAACCGGGAAATTCTTCGGAAATATGCCTGAATCCCTCTTCCAGATTTTTCAGGTCGCTTTTTTCCGAATCTGTTATCAGGGGGTAAACAATGTAGATCTGACGCCCTTTTTCGAGTTGTGCGCGCATGAAGTTATAGACATCCCTGCGTTTGTTGTCAAAGAAATGCATCGTCTGGATGGGCTTTCTTCCGGGAGGCAATTCATCAATTACCGAGACATCGAGATCGCCGTATACCGTCATGGCCAGGGTACGCGGAATGGGCGTGGCCGTCATAACGAGCACATGGGGCGGAATGGCATCGTTCTTTTGCCAAAGCTTAGCCCTCTGGGCCACCCCAAAACGGTGCTGCTCATCTATTATCACCAGTCCCAGTCTTTTGAAGTTTACGGTGTCTTCAATAAGGGCGTGCGTGCCAATCAAAAGCTGCATTTCACCGCTGAGCAGCTTCTCATGTATATCGGTCCGCACCGCGGCCTTCGTGGAGCCGGTAAGCAATCCTGTAACTATATTCATCCCGCTGATCATCCGCGAAATGGTGCTATAATGCTGTTGTGCCAGTATCTCTGTCGGGGCCATCAGACAGGCCTGAAATCCATTGTCAAATGCCATCAGGGCCGACATCAGCGCCACCAGGGTTTTTCCGCTCCCCACATCGCCCTGAAGTAGGCGGTTCATTTGAATCTCGCGTCCCATATCTTTCCTGATCTCCCTGAGTACCCTTTTCTGGGCGTCCGTCAATTCAAACGGAAGGAATTTGTGGTAGAAGGTATTGAAATTATACCCGATTTCCGGAAATGGGTATCCTTTAAATTTGTTTTCCCTGTTGTGCTTCAGCGACAGAATCTTGAGCTGGATGATAAACAGCTCTTCAAATTTTAGCCTGAACCTGGCATTTTTCAGGTCGTGGGTCGTGTCGGGCTTGTGGATATTCAATAAAGCGCTTTCCAGGGGCATCAGCTTTAATTTTCCTGTGAGACTGGATGGAAGGGTTTCACTGATCTTCCCCGTCATTCTGTCGAGGAGGGCCATCATCATCTTGTGGATAATTTTCGAATGGATGTACCCTTTCTTAAGGTTTTCGGTGGTGTTGTAATGGGCCTGGAATATACCTGACGGTGAGAGGGCAATATCGCCTTCAGACTCAATTTCGGGGTGCACAACACTCAGACGGCCACTGAATTCCGAAGGTTTTCCGAAAATGGTATAAGTAGTGTTCACCTTCAGATTCTCCTTGATCCATTTGATGCTCTGAAACCAGATCAGCTCTATCCTGCCGGTTTCGTCGTGGAAATTCGCAACCAGCCGTTGTTTTGGTCCTGATCCGATCAGCTCAAAAGTTGAAATTTTCCCTTTAACCTGTATGTGAGGCATTTGTGCATGAATTTCACTGACCTTGTAAAACTTCGTCCGGTCAATATATTTGTAGGGAAAATAATAAATGAGATCGCCAAAGGTTTCAATCCTCAGCTCTTTCTTTAATAATTCGGCCCTCTTGGGCCCAACTCCCGGTAAAAACTTAATATCTTGGGCGAGAAATTCAGACATGGTAACAAAGATAGAAAACTGTGAGCAATATTATAAAACCCATACGAAGTAATCCTGCGGGACATCATATTCATTCCCCTTTTGCTTTCCATCTGGTGACGGAGGTGATTTTCAATGAAAAAGACATGCCAGAGTCTGATTTTTTGGAATATAATGGCCGGGAGAGGGTTGATCAGCCAGTATATGGTTTGATGTTCAGGTTATTGAAATTCTTTACACCACAAAGTATTTTAATTGCCGGCACCGGCCATCCCGGATTGCAGGAGGCAATTGAAAAGTCGCTCCTGCCCCAGCAACCTGTCGTTACAACAGAATTGCAAAATTTTCATCCGGCAGATAAAGATTTTGTGATCTGGAATGGTGGCGTTCCTGAAGATTTTGGAATTACCGGAAACATTTCGGAGGCTGTCTGGTTTATACCTGAAATTCATCATCCGGAAATGCAGATTTTTTTCAATAAACTAAAAATACAGGACAATGTTACCCAGACTTATGAGTTGAATAGCTGTGGAATCATTATTTTTAACCCCAAATTTCAAAAACAGGATTTTGTAATTAATGGAAAAAAATCCTACTGATGTATATGTAAACTTACGTAATGGAAAAGAAAATAATTCATCTCGAAGCAATCGTTAAGCATTATAAGGTGGGGCCTTCTGTGGTGCGTGCCCTTCGGTCGGTAACCATTGATATTTTTAAAGGCGAGTATGTGGCTGTAATGGGTGCATCAGGATCAGGAAAGTCCACGCTTATGAATATTATTGGTTGCCTGGATACCCCCACCAGCGGAAAATATATCCTCAACGGAAAGGAGGTCAGCAGCATGACTGACAATGAGCTGGCGGGGATTCGAAATAAGGAGATCGGGTTTGTCTTCCAGGTGTTTAATCTTTTGCCGCGCAACACAGCCCTGGAGAATGTGATGCTGCCGCTGGTTTATGCCGGAGAGAAGAAACAGGTGCGAAATGAAAAAGCCATGAGAATTCTTGAAGACGTAGGTCTTGGCGACAGGGTGGAACACAAGCCCAATGAGTTGTCGGGAGGACAGCGGCAACGTGTGGCTATCGCACGTGCCCTGGTAAACAGTCCATCTCTGATCCTGGCCGATGAACCAACCGGTAACCTTGACTCCACCATATCCGAAGAAATCATGAAACTGTTCGCGGAGATCCACAGGAAGGGAAACACCATCATGATGGTAACGCACGAGGAAGATATCGCAAAACATGCCCACCGGATCATCAGGCTGAAGGATGGAATTGTTGAGTCTGATGTGATTAATCCCGATCCCATATACTAGGTTCACAAGGTGAAATTATTCCGCTTTAAAAATACTGGACCTCAAAACTAAATTGATCTGTGCTTTGTTATTCAACCGCTATGGGATTCAAAATTTATACAAAAACAGGAGACGACGGAACTACCGGACTGGTAGGAGGAAACCGGGTGAGTAAAAGTAACCTCAGGCTTGATGCCTATGGAACTGTGGATGAATTGAATGCGTATATCGGACTGCTCCATTCCATGATAAACGATTTAAAAATACAGGAACTTCTGCTCCAGGTTCAGAATAAACTTTTTGTGATTGGCTCGAAGCTGGCTTCCGATGAAAAGGGCATGGCCATCACCGGTAGTCTCGATTGCTCCGGAAAAGACATTCAGGTTCTTGAAAAAGCCATCGACGAATACGATGCCGAACTGCCGGCTTTGACACAGTTTATCCTGCCTGGAGGATCCAAACTTGTTAGTTATTGCCATGTTGCCCGGACAGTCTGCCGAAGGGCAGAGCGCCGGGTTGTTCAACTTGCAGAAACAACCCCTGTTGAAGAATTAATTGTGCAGTATCTCAACAGATTATCCGATTATTTGTTTATTTTATCACGCAAAGTTGCTAAGGATCAGGGAGTTAAAGAGAATCCCTGGATACATGATTAAATTTCATGAAAAATGTTTTGCAACTTGTTATTTTTAGTATATTCGCCGAAATTTTAAGGTTGACATTTCTAACCTATTAATAATCAGTAACTATGTATTGGACTTTAGAGTTAGCATCGAAATTGGAAGACGCCCCATGGCCGGCGACAAAGGACGAATTGATCGACTATGCCATTCGCTCGGGCGCACCACTTGAAGTTATTGAAAATCTTCAGGAAATTGAAGATGAGGGAGAAATCTACGAGAGTATAGAGGACATCTGGCCGGATTATCCCAGCAAGGATGATTTCTTTTTTAATGAAGATGAGTATTAAAATTAAGGATTAAAAGTGTATTGTACTTTTATATTTACACTTTGGTCAGGTAAAAATAAAACATGGACAGGCTTATGGGCCTGTTTTTGTTTTAATACGGGTTTGAAAAATGTTTCCTGAATACCAGTTTGAAAAATGTTTCAGGAATCCCTTTTACTTGTTATTTTTGATACCTCAAATCAGGGCAAAATCTAATTCTAAGTGCGTGATTGCCTTTTTAAGATGACAGTAAAATGCAGATAATTTCGGTTTCCTCAGATTTAAAGGAAAAGGTTAAAGAACTTCAGCTTTTTTGTATTGAGTCGGATGTAGTGCTTCGGCCAACACCCGATGAACTGTGGCATCTTATTACGGATACTTGTAAGGAGTTGAATTCCCAAATGAAAATTGAAGAGATCAGCGCTCTGCCTGCAGTGCAGGCGTCACGGCGTGCCTACAAGGCTGCAGGGAAAGATCCGGCGCGTTACCGGCTATCTGCCGAAGCCTTGTTGCGCCGGGCGATCAAGGAAAAAGAGCTTTACCGCATCAATAATGTCGTTGACCTTTTAAATCTGGTATCCATAGAAAGTGGTTTTTCAATTGGAGGTTACGATTCAGAGCGTATATCGGGAGAAGTCGAATTCGGAATCGGAAGAAAAGATGAACCCTATACAGGCATTGGCCGAGGTCCGCTCAATATTGAGGGGTTACCGGTCTTCAGGGATGATCTGGGAGCTTTCGGAAGCCCCACGAGTGACTCGGAGCGCACCAGTGTTACCGACGGCACAAGGCGCTTCCTGATGGTCATTATCGGATTTGGGGCCACTCACCTTCTGCAGGAGGCCGGTGAGCGGGCCGTTGCCCTGCTGAAAAGGTTTGCACAGGCGGAAAACATCGAAATTAAAATTATTGCATAGATATGATTCAAAAAATTTGTAAGCTGTGGCTCAAATGGATGGGCTGGAAAGTTGTGTCGGGAGTTGCACCCTCTAAAAAGGCCATTATTATAGGTGTCCCGCATACCAGCGCTTGGGATTTTGTGATATCCTGGGTTTTCTACACATCTATTGGAGGTAAAGCCAGCACTGTGGTTAAAAAGGAGTACTTTTTCTGGCCGATGACCATCATCTTGAACATAATGAACGCGATTCCCGTGGATCGTTCGCGGGGTGCATCTCTGGTCAAGCAGGTGATTGATGAGTTTAACAAGCACGAAACCCTTCACCTGGCTATTACTCCCGAAGGTACAAGGGAGCGGACCAAACGCTGGAAGGCAGGATTTCATGCCATTGCAAGGGCAACCGGAGCGACGGTGTATCTCGCTTTCTTCGACTGGGGCCGCAAAGAGATTGGCTGGTATGAAACCCTTGAACTCACCGACGATGCCCAGGCCGATATCCGCCGTATGAAAGCCTACTACCGTGATCTGGGTGTCAAAGGCAAGTTTCCGGAACTCTTCACCACAGAAGAATAAAAGAAATGTCTTGGTGTATTCAAAACAATTATTCATATGAAAGCTGCCGTTTATCACCAATTTCAAGGCCCCGTTCAGGTACTTCAGGTGCCAGATCCGGTATGCCCACCCAACGGGGTGGTATTGAAAACCATGGCTACCGGGCTGTGCCGTTCCGACTGGCACGGCTGGATGGGGCATGACGCTGACATTGTTTTGCCCCATGTGCCTGGCCACGAGATGGCTGGCATCATCATGGAGGCTGGTGCCGGGGTTACCCGTTTCAAAGCGGGCGACCGGGTTACCCTTCCCTTCGTTTGTGGCTGCGGAAGTTGTCCGCAATGTGCAAGCGGCAACCAGCAGGTGTGCGATCATCAGTTTCAGCCTGGCTTTACCGCCTGGGGATCATTTGCGGAGTATGTGGCCATTGATCGTGCCGACCTGAACCTTGTTTCTCTCCCGGAGGAAATCAGCTTTGAATCTGCCGCCTCCCTCGGATGCCGCTTTATAACCTCATTCAGGGCGGTGATTGACCAGGGAAAAATTCAGCCCGGACAGTGGGTTGCAGTGCACGGATGCGGTGGGGTAGGGCTCTCGGCCATCATGATTGCTGTCGCGGCAGGTGCCCGCGTGGTAGCCATCGACATAGACAATGAAAAGCTTGGTCTGGCGAAAAGCCTGGGAGCATCGGTGGGCATCAACTCCAGGCTGCACGGTAATCCGGAGGGCTACATCAGGGAGGTAACCGGCGGCGGCGTACATATTTCGCTGGATGCACTGGGAAGCATCGAAACCTGTATCAATTCCATCAACAGTCTCCGGAAAAGAGGAAAGCACATTCAGGTGGGTTTGATGTTAGACGGTCAAAGTCTGCCGGCTGTTCCAATGGCCCGTGTAATTGCCTGGGAACTCGAAATTATTGGCAGCCATGGCATGCAGGCTTTCAGGTATGCAGACATGCTTGATATGATCAAAGCCGGCAAATTGCAGCCTGAAAGGCTTATAGGCTGGACAACAGACCTGGAGACAGGCGCTGCCGAACTTACGCAGATGGATACCTTCAGAAATCATGGTATCACGGTAATCAATAAATTCTGAATATATGACTGACATTCAGGATCTTCAGGTAGCAGTTGTCCAGTATAACATGGTTTGGGAATCAAAACAGGCCAATCTGGATCGTTGCGATTTCTTTTTTCAGAACATTTGCGAAGCCAGCCTCATAGTCCTTCCGGAAATGTTTACCACTGGCTTTTCCATGAATGTGAAATCACTGGCTGAGCCCATGAATGGCCCTACAGTAACATGGATGAGTTCGAGGGCAGAAAAACTGAATGCAGCCATTGCCGGAAGCGCTATTATTGAGGAGAATGGCAATTTCTATAACCGGCTGATCTGGGCAACCCCGGATGGAAATATTCAGTGGTACGACAAAAGGCACCTCTTTGCGATTGGCGATGAACATCTTAACTATACGCCAGGTGACAAACGGGTAACCATCGAATGGAAAGGCTGGCGCATTCGTCCGCTGATCTGCTACGACCTGCGATTTCCGGTATGGAGCCGCAACCACGATAACTACGATCTCTTGCTGTATGTAGCCAACTGGCCATCCCCGAGGCACCATGTCTGGAAAAGCCTCCTGACAGCGCGTGCGCTGGAGAACCAATGCTGGTGCGTCGCGGTCAATCGCACAGGCTCCGATGGCATGAACCTCAGTTACCTGGGCGATTCGGCGCTAATTGACCCCCGGGGCACTGCAGAATGGCTGGGAAATCAGGAGGTGGTCCACACTTTCAGTTTATCATACCATGAATTACACAGGTTTCGCGAAAAATTTCCGATACTCCGCGACCGCGATGAGTTTTATATGGGTGCGACGGTTTCCAAACCGCCGATTATTAATCCGTATTAACGCGGTTCCGGAACCACCGATTATTAATCCAAATTAACGCGGTTTGGAAACCGCTAGAGCAAGGAAATATAAAATGTTATATTATCAGTTTTATCGGTTTTCAATATTTATGAAAAGGGTTGGTTCAAATTATCTCTTTGTAAAGCCACACGTGGATGCGATTTTTTTATTAACCGCCTTTGAATTACTAAACCTTGCTACTTTTTGGTTAATTTTTTCATTTGATTCAGTTACGGGAAATTTGGATATTGATATGGCAATTGCAGCAATCTTAATATTTATTTTAAATGCCTTTTCTAAATTGTATAAACAACGGTACAAACTGATAATTCAAAGATTTGAGAATAAAACGAAAGATATGGATGTTTATATTGTTATTGTTATATTCTATGTTCTGTTTAGTATATCAGGTTTTTATTTTGTCCATTCAAATCTATGACGTATCTTAAAAAACACTAATGTAATTTCGCCAACATATACCACTGCAAAACCACTGACCCCACTTGTTTTCTGTCAGGTGGCGAGCAGGTTACAGTGGCGATGTGCTTACCGGGTTTACGCAGTCATACCTCGAAGAAAAATGGATCAGGCCTGAGTTGAGTAAGTTTAAAGACTTAAAGACTGCATTAAACTTGAAAATTTCCAATACATGGGACCACATGCTCAATAACTCTCCCGTTGGCGCGGATTTGCAATCCGTGCCACGTAAAAAACAGTTACCGGAACCACCGGCGGGATAACATCATGGAAAGAGAATGAAAAAAGTTGCCCGTTTTTTTAAGTCAACCTACAAGCTATGGTTTCTGGGAGTGGTAAGCTAATTCATAACCTTAAATCATTCTTAAATCATTCAATCTAATATTCAGGTCATTCAACAGGTAAAATCGATATTTCGACAATAAAAAATTGCGGTTCATGAACAATTGTTTTCACTTTGACTGTTGTACCCGAACGATTGGAGGTGATCAATTACAAACATGGCCTAAACAACGACCCCAATACTTTCAGGGCGCCTGCTGTCGAATTTTAAAAACTATATTAAATAACTTTATATGAAAAATTTATGGCAAGTCTGAAAAGCCGCATGATCAATATGATGATCCAGAACAGTTATCTGTTTCGCGGTAAACTGAAAAAAGAGACTTTCGATATGAATACTTCCATCGACAAATTCAGGGAGGACTGTGAAAAAGGAGCTGCCCGATATGCCAAACTTCCCGAAGGTGTAGAGGTAAAAGAGCAAATTATTGAGGGAATAAAATCGGAATGGCTGATACCGGAAGGAGCCCACCCTGAAAAGCTGATTATGTATGTTCATGGGGGAGGTTATGTGTCTGGTTCATGCAGCGATCACCGGGGTTTTGTATCGAAATTTGCAAAGAATACCGGTGTCGCCAATCTGGTTTTTGAGTACCGTCTGGCTCCCGAAAATCCTTTTCCGGCTGCATTGGAAGATTCGGTGAAAGTTTACCGGTGGCTCCTCTATTCGGGCTACAAAACGGAAAACATAATAATTGCCGGCGAATCGGCTGGCGGTGGACTCACGCTGGCGACACTCCTTGCTTTGAAAGATCAGGGAATTCCCCTCCCGAAAGCAGGTGTAGCCATTTCACCCTGGACCGACCTGACCTGTTCGGGCGAATCGTATAGGACGAAAAACAAAGTTTCGCCCGCACCGATCGACTCCTGGCATGTTTTTGCCAGACACTATGCCGGCGACAAGCCGCTCAACCTGCCGTTTATCTCACCATTGTTTGGCGATCTGAAAGAGTTACCACCTTTGCTGATCAACTCCGGAATGGATGACGAACTCTATGACGATGGCCGTTTGTTTGCCGAAAAAGCATGTTCTGCCGGTGTTGAGGTCACTTTCAAGTCGGGCGGGAAAATGCTTCATTGCTACCCGTTATTGGCGCCTATGTTTTCCGAAGCTACTGAAGCAATGAATGAAATTGTTGACTTTGTAAGACATCAATTAAAAGTATTACCAGAATTTCTTAAATAGTTATCAATGTGTAATTTGTTTCAACATTAAACAATCAGAATAATCAGAAATATGAACGAATTATTAAACAGAATACGCCAAACCCTTATCGAACACAGCGATGACAACACCCGGATTGGCAGCCGGCGCTTCTTTAAGGAAACAATCACTGTGCACGGGGTAAAGTCAGCTACGGCTCAGAAAATCAGCAAAGAGTTTTTTACTGAAATAAAGGACAAACCAAAATCTGAAATTCTTGCCTTGTGTGAGAAACTCTGGCAGTCAGGATTTCTGGAGGAGTCGTTTATTGCCAGCGACTGGTCTGACCGGTTGCAAAAACAGTTTGAACCGGCTGATTTTAAAACCTTTGAACATTGGATAAAAAATTTCGTGAACAACTGGGCTTCATGTGACACGCTATGCAACCACACCGTCGGCAATTTTGTGATGATGTACCCCGAATTTATTTCAAAACTAAAAGAATTTGCGCACTCCGAAAATCGCTGGGTAAAACGTGCAGCGGCTGTTTCACTGATTGTTCCGGCACGAAAGGGTCTGTTTCTGAAAGACATTTTCGAAATTGCAGACACACTGTTGATGGACAGTGACGATATGGTCCAAAAAGGCTACGGTTGGATGTTGAAAGTGGCAAGCCAGGCCCACCAGCTTGAAGTTTTTGAATATGTTATGAGCAAAAAAGCAGTGATGCCAAGAACTGCGCTCCGTTACGCCATCGAAAAAATGCCGGATGATATGAAAAAACAAGCCATGCAGAAATAACGGGTGCGGCGGTTTCCGAACCGCCGATTATAACGCGTTCGGAAACCGCGTTACCCGAGAAAAGGAAACCGTGTCACTCGAGAAAATATGGAAGTTCAAACATTAAAAAATAACCTGCTCGAAAGTTATACAACCGCAAACCTGAATGTCATTTCAGTGGTTTTGTTGAATCTTTACAAAAATCAGCAATTCGGCACACTTCAAAAGATTGCTGATTTAATCAGCGATTTTATTCAGGTTGAAATTGATGAAAACGGCAAAGGTTTTTCAAAACTGATGCTGTTGTATCACCCCGATCGGGGAGAATTTCACAGGTCTGAAATCTCAAAACTGGCCGAAACAGAGGATTTTGATGCACTGCTCAATTATTCACACATTCTGAAACTTGAACGAATCGAGGAAATGGCCTCCGCCCTCGAAAGCCTCGAGGATATTGATTATTCGCCGGTTTATGCATGGGATTTTGGTGACGATGGTTTTACGATAACATCAGATTCGGACCAAAAACAAAACACCGGAAATCTGTATAACAGGAAAAACAAAACGGTAACTTTTTACGAAGCCGTAAAAATCCGCCAGTACGGAAATACAAAAATCAGTTTTCCTGCATACTATCTCGAAGATATCGATGAGTTTGAATTTGCTGAATCTGATATTAACGACCTGGACGGTATTCAGTATTGTATTCATGCAGTCAACGTCGATTTGTCGGGCAACCGGATTGATGACCTGCGTCTGCTTGAAAACCTCGGAATGATTGAAATGCTTAACCTTTCCGACAACCGGATTTCAGATATCGACTCGCTGGAATACCTAACCAACCTGCGTGAACTGAATCTCGCCAATAACAGGATCCGTGATATTGAACCGCTGTTTTCGCTGGAGAACCTTGAGTTTGTTGATTTGACCGGCAACAAGATTCCGATTGAATCTGTTGAAAAATTGAGAGAGAAAGGGATCAATGTTGTGGATTAAACTCAAAATCCGACTCTGGCCGGAGTAGAACAGGTCACATGTCCCTTTTTCTATAAACATTTGATTTCCTTTCTCAAAAAAATATTTGCGGAAAAATATTTTATATATTGTAACGTTACAATATATAAAATATTTCTATATTTGCCTCATTATTAAATATCGTAACATTACAATATATGAACATCAAAATGGGAAACAAGGAAATTGCCGTGATGGGGTTGTTGTCGGAACGACCAATGCACGGTTACGACATTGAGCATGAAATCAGAATGCGCGACATGCGCTACTGGACAGAGATTTCAATGTCGTCGGTGTATAAAATTCTGAAAAAGCTCGAAGAAAAAGGGCTGGTGAATTACGAAGTGAAACAAACAGCAAACAATGTGGCACAGAAGGTTTACTCGCTTACCGAACTGGGAAAAGTCAGGCTGAATGGTGAAATTGCAGCACTCTTCAGTGAATTCGATCACCACCGCTGGGAAATCGACCTGGCTATTTCGAATTTGAATGTACTCACCGATGCTCAAAAGGTTTGGAATATCAACGCTTACATAAAAAAGCTCAGGGAATTGCTTTCCGGCTACGGAGAATTGCAGAAATACCTCGAAGGTGAAAACTGTCCGACACATCGGATGGCCCTGGCAATCCGCCCGCAATATCTTTACAAAGCCGAAATTGAGTGGGCCGAAGATTACCTGAAACAAGTAACCTCCAACCAATAAACCATGGAAAACAGATTACAGAAAATCATTATCAGAAACGCACATACCAACAACCTGAAAAACATTTCGGTAGAGATTCCCAAACACAAAGTCGTGGCTTTCACCGGCGTTTCGGGTTCCGGCAAATCGTCGCTTTTGTTCGACACTATTTACACTGAGGCGCAGCGGCAGCTTATCGAAACCTTCTCCACTTTCGCCCGCAAACGGCTTCCCAAATTGTCGCGCCCCGATGTGGATGATATCCTGCACCTCTCAACTGCCATGGTTATCGACCAGAAAAAAATGGGAAACAACCTGCGAAGCACGGTAGGAACGGCAACAGAGGTGAATACCTATCTGCGGCTTTTGTTTTCGAGAATCGGCAAACCGTTTATCGGAGCGTCTTTTCTGCTATCGTTCAATCATCCGCAGGGTATGTGCCCGCATTGCCACGGACTGGGCAAAGTTGCCAAAATCGATCTCACCCTTTTTCTCGACATGGAAAAGTCAATCCGCGAAGGGGGAATCCTGCATATTCACTACAAACCGGGCGGTTTTCTCTGGAATGAGTTAATTAATCTTGGTGTCGTCGATGCAGAGAAGAAGCTAAAGGATTTTACACCTGAAGAGTTGAACCTTTTACTGTATTCAGAACCTTTCAAAGTGCAGGGTTCGAAGGAAAAACTTTCGTACAACCGTACTTTCGAAGGACTTGCCCGCAAACTCGAACGCGCGATGGCCGAAAAAGGTGATGACGAGGCAAACGATGAAGATAAAAACGCCTACCTCCGGTTTTTCAGGTATGATACCTGTGCAGAATGCGATGGTTCGAGAATCAGCAAGGCAGCCAGAAATGTAAAAATCAACGGCGTCTCCATCGACGAGGTTTGCCGGTGGGAATTGCCCGAAGTACTTGAATTCCTGAAAGGAATCAACGACGAAATGGCCAATCCCATCACCCGAAAAGCCATTTATGTATTGGAACAACTGATTCACATCGGTGTCGGATACCTCAGTCTCGAACGGCCCGTGGGAACTCTTTCGGGCGGGGAGTCGCAGCGTGTGAAAATGGCGCGGCAGTTAGATTGCAACCTGGTTGATCTGCTTTATGTTCTCGACGAACCGACCACCGGACTTCACCCACGTGATACGGAAAGGCTGATTTCGCTTTTATACGAACTTAAAAACCGAGGAAACAGCGTATTTGTGGTGGAGCACGACCCCGAAGTAATCAGAAAATGCGAGTGGATTATTGACCTCGGTCCCGGTGCCGGTATCAATGGTGGCAATGTGGTTTTTAATGGTCCGATAGCAGATATAGCAAATTCTGAAAGTGTAACGGGAAAATATCTTCATGCTGAAATCCCTTTGAATGGGCATTCACGCAATGCTTCCGACTTCTTCGAAATAAAAAACGCCAGCCTGAACAACCTGAAAAATGTTTCGGTAAAAATTCCGAAAGGAGTACTCACCTGTGTTACAGGTGTTTCGGGTAGCGGAAAAAGCACGCTGATTCACGATTGTTTTCTGCCTCAACATCCCGAAGCTGTGGTGATTGACCAGTCGCCAATCGGAAAATCGTCGCGAGCCAATCCCGTCACTTTTACCGGCATCTTCGATCAGATACGAAAAGAGTTTGCCGAAGCCACCCGGTCAAATGCTTCACTTTTTAGCTTCAACAGTAAAGGTGCCTGTCTGAAATGCAACGGACAAGGATTTATCAGTTATGAACTCAATTTTATCGATGCCGTGAAATCGCAGTGCGACGAGTGTGAAGGAAAACGTTACCATTCTGATGTTTTGGAACTGAAATACAGAGGAAAAAATATTGCTGAAGTCCTTGACCTTTCGGTGAACGAAGCACTGAAGTTTTTCAATTCCCCGAAAATTATCAGGCAGTTACAGTTATTACAGGAGGTTGGGCTAGGCTACCTGAAATTAGGGCAAACACTCAGTTCTCTTTCAGGCGGTGAATCGCAACGGCTAAAAATTGCCACCGAATTGCAGAAAACGAGCAGCATTTACATAATGGACGAACCTACAACCGGGCTCCACAGGTCCGACATTGAAACCTTCTATCTGATTGTAAAAAAGCTGGTTGACAACAAAAATACCGTCATAATTATTGAGCACAACACCGACATCATTAAACGAGCCGACTGGATTATCGACATGGGCCCCGAAGGCGGAAATGCAGGTGGCAGGGTAATGGCCGAAGGAGCACCGGAACAGATAAAAGCAACCCCCGGGAGTATTACGGGGCGATTTTTATAACATTTAAATAAATCAGAAATGAAAATCCTTGCCATCGAAACCGAACTGAAAAAGCTCGGTGCAAATTCAGACAAAGAAATATTGAAAGAGGAAGCGTTGGCGGTTCTTGAACTTCAGCAAAAAGACATTCTGTGCGAAATCTATTTCGACGAAAACCATTGTGCCGTTCTGATGCTGGAATGCCCCGATAAAACCGAAGCCGGGAAAAATGGCGGCCATTTTTATGGCTGCCAATCTTGTTTTTCACCTGCTTACAGCCGGAGGTTACGAATTGCACCAAGCAATATTACGATGGACAATGAAATAGAAAATTGAACTAAAACATAAAAGAAGGAAATCTCATGCAGAAAAAGTCTTTAGTGGTAATTGACATTCAAAATGACATTACAAAAAACTACAAAGAAATCATTGACAATGTTAATCGGTCCATAGATTGGGCAGTGGAAAATGAAATTCATGTCGTTTACATTAGGCATTATAACTTATCTGACGGTACAAGGACTTTCAAACCTAATACTCGTGGGTCTGAATTAGTTTCGGACATGAAATTGGTTTCCACAAACATTTTTGAAAAATCCAAAGGCAACGCATTGACCAGCGAAGATTTTGCTGACTTTATAAAGAAAAATGAAATAAGCGAATTTTATATTACTGGAGCAGACGCCACTGCTTGCGTGAAATCAACCGTATTTAATATGTGTAAGGAAAACTACAAAGTCACAGTCTTATCAGATTGTATTACGAGTTATGATAAAGGGAAAATTGACGAAATGCTGAAATATTACGAAAAAAATGGCAGTATAATAATTAATTTGAATGACTTGCTATATTCAGAACCTGTTATTTAAAATTCTCCGTTATTCTGTTTCTATCTTCATTTTCCTTGTCGTTCTTATGATACAATTCAATGAACGTTATTTTTTGTTCGTCAGGAAAGTAAGCATAAATCAACCTCAATCCCGAATTAACTCCCCGGCCTTTTAGTGCTTTGCAGGCAATCTTTTTCACTTTAATGATACATGTTTCTATGCCCAGATTATCCATACGAAAACTAAATGGTGGTCTTTCATTGGGGAGCTTTCTTAAAATGACTTTAATCTCAGCCAAATCATCATTCAGGGTCCGGTATTTTTTAAGCAAAGTTTTTAACTCTTTTTCAAATCCGGGGAGGTGGTTAAATTCCATTGGCTAATCATTTTCGTCTTCATTATAAACCCTTACAGAATAAGGCAACTCTCTGTAAAAAGCCAGTTCGTAACTTATTTCTTTACCTTCATCTGTTACCTCCCAGGGCAAATCTTTATGCGAATAATCGCTTATCATCGCAGCAGACCAGTCGCTCATTTGGTCCAGCACTTTATCAATCACCTCTTTTTCACTGGCTTTTAATTGAGTTAGATCAGCTTTTTCCAAAGGTAAATATCGAATTTGCGAATAGCCGTGGTATTCTGTTTTCACTCTTTGCAACTGCCCCTTTTCAATCATTTGACTGATAATTGTATCTATCTTTTGCGGAACAGGTCCAAAAGGTAGTTTGCGGTATAAAGCTCCTGTTAAATGTTCCTCATACAACTCATAGTAGTTGAAGTCTGAGAAATAAAGCAGTTTGTAAAGAACAGTTTCGCCAACATTGGGCTTACCGGCACAGCGTTCAAGAATATACAACAAGACATTCTTATACTTACTGACTTGAAGAGTAGGCACTGAAATACGTTCTTCCTTTTTCTTTGACTTCATATCCTCTTTGACATTCATTTCCCGACCTGCAGAGAAATCTTCGGACATAAAATCATCCAACGAGAAACCCAAAACCTGTGAAAGTTTTTGAAGTTCAAGAATATCAACACTTCTGTTGCCCAACTCAATTTGAGCCAACGACGGTCGGGAAATCCTGACAATTTTAGACAAATCTTCCTGAGACAGCCCTTTCATCTTACGAAGTTCAGCTAACCTCTTACCTATTTGCTTTTGTGACAAATTTATAATCATATCAATTTCTTATTTCGTTGTTCAGTGGCACAAAAATAAATAATGTTTCATTATAAAACAAATATATGTTTTATATTGAAACATTTAGTGCGGGTGCGGCGGTTTCCGAACCGCCGATATTAACCCATATTAACGGGGTTCACCACCGAATATTAACGACCGATTATAACGCGGTTCGGAAACCGCCGCACCCAAATTAACGCGGTTCGCCGCCGATTATTAACCCAAATTAACGCGGTTTGGAAACCGCGTCACCCGCTCAGAATTTAACTTCTCCCTCAGCTACTTCGCTGCCAATGGTTGTACATTTTTCCAGATTCTGCGGATCAGTCGATTTTAAAAGGATGCTTCCACTTTTAGCGCCGTTTACGGTAATGGTTTTCGGAGATTTCAGGTGGCTCATAAAATCCGTTACTTCAACGTTTTGCGTATTATAAAACTCCACCGCAGTTTCATTTTTGGTGACCAGTTTCACGTTACTGATTTTTACTCCATCAGCATCAATTACGGAAATTCCGTTATCTGCTTCGAGCAACATATCGCTGATTTCAATATTTTCGAGGTTCATTTCGGGTAATCCCTGCAAAAATATGGCTTGCTGCGCGCCTTTCAGGGTAACGTCGCGGATAAAGATATTTTTAAATTGCGGTGTTTCAATGGTTACCGGTTCGGGCTGTGCAATATCCTGACCGCCATCGGCCAGCATTTCCGAAACGGACTTTCCACCGTAGTAAAGGTCAAACGATATAGCCTGCGTTGGGATGTCGGTCATGCGAATGTCGGAAATGTAGATATTCTCCACCACACCTCCGCGGCCCCGGGTGCTTTTAAACCGAAGACCTACATCGGTGCCAATAAAGGTACAGTTCGACACGTGCATGTTGCGGACCCCTCCCGACATCTCGCTGCCTACGGTTACCCCACCATGCCCGTGATATACAATATTGTTCTTAATTACTATGTTCTCGCAGGCTACGCCTCTTCTTCGTCCGTCCTCATCTTTTCCCGATTTGATGCAGATGGCATCGTCACCCACATCGAAATTGGAATTATATACCACCACATTTTTACAAGATTCGATATCGATCCCGTCTCCGTTTTGCGAATACCAGGGATTGCGGACAGTAATATTGCGAACGGTAAGGTCTTCAACCATCAGTGGATGGATACACCATGCTGGCGAATTTTGGAACGTAGGTCCATCAAACAGCACGCGCTTGCTGTTCTGAATGCTCACCATCACCGGACGGAGGAAGTCACGTATGGCTTCAAACTCCTCTTTGGTGGTGAGCCCGGTGGGGACGTTCATGTTGGCGGTTTCGTGGGCTATTTTGAACTGCTCCGACGGGTACCACTCGTTACCTGCTTCGTTCACCACACCGCCAGATGCCACGAGTTTCTTCCACTGGTTATCGGTCAGTTTGGGCCTTTTAACAAAACGCCATGCATCACCCGATCCGTCCCAAACACCGTGACCCGTGAAGGCAACATTTTCAAGGTTTTTGCCATAGATGGGGGAGATGCACCGCCAGGTATCCAGGCCTTCGAAACTGGTTTCGATCACAGGGTAAAGATCTTTGTTTGTTGAAAAAATTACCAGAGCACCGGGTTCTGTATAGAGTTCCAGATTGCTTTTCAGAAGGATGGGGCCGGTAAGCCAGATTCCTGCCGGAATGACCACCTTGCCACCGCCCTTTTTCGTTACGGCTTCTATCGCATCCGTAAACGCATCGCTGTTCAACTCCTGTCCGCCGCTGACAGCTCCAAAATCTGTTATGGTTACAACGTTGCCGGGTATTACAGGCTCCTGAACACGGGGCATGTCAAATTCAACACCCTCATAAACATCGAAATGACTATGGGCAGTTGTCTTAGTGGTCTGGGTGCATCCCATGGTGAAAAGAACCAGGGTTGCGATAAATGTTAAAACGATATTTGATCTCTTCATTTTATATGTTTTTGTTTGTTTTTATCGTTTTTGTGATTTTGTATTTATTTTATATTTCAATGATTTCGTTTCCACTATAATGTCTCTCATTTCGTATTCGTCTTCTAATCAGCCTCTCCGCTCTGATCAGCGGAGCAGGTATTGATGATGACGTTTTTTCTACAAATATTTTTGCTCCTCTGGAGCTTTTTTATTACGTCACGTCGTTGATCAAAATTGAGGGTGGTTATAGGTGGCGCTTTTTGCTACCATACTTTCGGCGCTATGCGCCTCTGCCCCTTCCCTTTATCCTTTCTCCCTCGCCTTTGGGTAGGCAGGCTTTCTCCTCTCTCCTTTTTCTGCCTCTGCCTTTATCCTTTTTCTACGTTTGCGCTCCGATCTGCGTTCCGGGTGGGGGGGTGGCCATTTTCCCGGGGTTACGCTCCCTCACGTCCGCTCACCCCGGGCTATTGATATTATACCCCTTCAGGGTATTTCGTAAAGGGCAAATCGCTCTTTCTCCCCTTGGCCCTTTTCCTTTCCCCTTTATCCTTTGTCATTTTTTGCCTCTATCTTTGTCTCTGCTTTCGCCCTTTTCCTTTCCCCTTAATCCTTTATCATTTTTTGCCTCTGCCTTTGTCTCTACCTTCGCCTCTTTATCCTTTCTCCTTTAACCTTTTAGCCTTTTTCTGCCTCTGTCTTCGCCTTAACCTCTCTATCCTTTAGCCTTTTTGCCTTCACCTTTGCCTTTGCCTTCGCCTTATTTTCCCTAACTGCCTACTACCTTCTGCCGCTGCCTACTTTCTCCTTTAACCTTTCTCCATTCTGAATATCCGAAAGCTAAAAATTTGCTATCCTTTTACTGAATCCTTTTTGATTTTCGTCAATTATGCGTAAGAGAATAATCCCTTTTTCCCTGATCTGCATTTCGGCATTGAAATCCCTGACTTGTCGTGATTGTACAAGTGCTCCATTAACGGTAAAAACCTGCACCAGTTGAATCCGGCTCTGGTGTTGTATATTCAGTTGCCCGGTATATGGATTAAATGAGATAACCGGTTCAATTTCAGGCGATATAACCAATGGCGCTCTTGAAACCAGTCCATCTTTAA
>CAYMXK010000002.1:14596-37570 GCA_964393915.1 uncultured Prolixibacteraceae bacterium | reverse complement strand
CCACGGTAACCGGCCCGCCTGTAATCTTTTTTATCGCATGCACCAGGTTGTAGGTAAACGAATCGTAGTTGTCAATTACTATTATCTTCATTTGTTATTTTTTTTAATTGTATCAGGAAAAAAATATCAGCGAATTTCATTGGCCATCACCACTGCCTTTTTCAGGGCGGCGAGCTTGTTATTGACCTCCTGCAGTTCACTTTCCTCGGCTGAATCGGCTACCACACCTGCGCCTGCCTGGTAATAAAGGGTTTTGTTTTTACTCAGAAATGATCTGATGATAATGGCATGATTAAGTGTGCGGTCGAAGCCCAGGTAGCCTATACATCCTCCGTAAAAACCCCGCCGCTGGTTCTCATAGGAATCGATCAGCTGCATGGCGCGGTGCTTGGGTGCGCCAGATAAAGTTCCGGCAGGGAAGGATTCCCCCATTACTTTTATCAGGTTGGTACCCGGATCAAGCTCGCCTGAAACCTGAGATACCAGGTGTATGACGTGGGAGTAAAACTGTACCTCTCGGTAGGTTTCAACAACCACTTTCGATGCGTTGCGGCTGAGATCGTTACGCGCCAGGTCAACCAACATCACATGCTCGGCATTCTCTTTGGGGTCCAGACAAAGTTTTTCGGCCAGGGCTTTGTCCTGTTCGTCGTTGCCGGTGCGACGAAAAGTACCTGCAATGGGATGGATATAAGCCTTGTTGCGGACTACCCTCACCTGGGCTTCAGGACTTGAACCAAATATCCGGTAGGTTCCGTAATCGAAATAGAACAAATAGGGAGATGGATTTATGGAACGAAGCGAGCGGTATACGTTAAAATCGTCGCCCTCGAATCCCTGTGAAAATTGGCGGGACATCACCACCTGAAATACATCGCCCCGGTGACAGTGTTCTTTCCCCTTGGTTACCATGTATTTAAACTCCTCATCAGTAATGTTGGACTGCTCTTCTCCCGAGGCAGTAAAACTGCTGGTCATAAAATTTAGATTAACCAGCAGATGATGAATGTAATCGAGCTGTGATTTCTCACCTTCCTGCAGATTCTCGACCATATGGATGATGTTTTTATGGTGGTCGATGGCAATCACATATTTGTAAAAGCAATATTTTACTTCAGGGACACTGTATGCCTCTCTGGCAGGTGAGGACAGTTCAATTTTCTCGAAATAGCGGACAGCATCAAAATTCATATAGCCGAATAACCCGTTGGCTGGTAGCTCAATATCAGCGCCACTAACCTCAAAGGAGTTGTAGAAATCATCGAGCAATTGGTGCAATGGCTGTTCTTTGGTAATTTCAAAGCTGCTTTTCTGATGGGCATTTTTTTCGATGGTTACCTGTCCGTCATTGGCAGTAAAACAGGCCACCGGCTCAAAGCAGATAAAAGAATAGGCGTTTTCATTCCCGTGATAATCAGAGCTTTCAAGCAGGATAGATTTGGGATATAGGTTGCGCAGCCGCAGGTAAACACTCACCGGTGTCACCGTATCGGCCAATATTTTGCGCACTCCCGGGTAAAAAACTTGTTTTTCCATAGTATATTTCCATTTAATTATATCCAATCATAAATCATAAATCATAAATCATCAATCATCAATCAAAAAGGCGGCCCACCACATCCGGTAAGCCGCCTTTTTTTGGGCAATAGCGCAAGCGCTTAACACGGATTTTGTGATAAGTTGTTTTGCCACCACCAGGTATTTTTATTTGTCTTCATTGTTTCGACTTAATTAATTAAAAAGCCTGCTCCGGGTAAGAAGCAGGCTCATTTTATATTTTAATTGATTTACAAAACGACCATTCAGCCTCCTACTTTTTTAAGCAGAAACGCCACCATGACCATATTTTGTAAATTTGTTTCATTTCGTAATTAAAACCGGCTGCAAGGAATGAATTTTTTCAAAACTAAACAAAAAGAATAACAAAAAAGTTTTTAAACTCTCTATTTCTTAACAAATATAAATTCTTTATGGCTTCTGTTTTTCAGAAAATCAACAGAATCAAGCTCAACAGTCGCTCAGAGGACTTGTCCGACTGCTGACAGAACAGCTGCTTCGGATAAAATATCCTGCTGGTCTTTTTCCGTTAGCCCGAAATGAGCCATTATCCCCGGATGATGCAGAAGTTGTTCTACCAGGATGATGCCCTTCTCAAGCAGGAACTGCTTTTGTTTCCCGGTCAGAGCAGTTAATGCAGTTACCGGATACAAGGCATATTCCTCAACCACCTGCCGGAGGTTGTCGCGCTCAGGAAAACCCCAGCTGACCATGTGCAAACCGGCACAAATTCCATAGTCTTCGGCATCGCTGCTGAACCGGGTATTGGTTACTATCCACCCCTGAAATGATTTATCCTTGTTTTCGGGTTTGGTTTGCCATACCAGCCTGATGTCCTGCATCCTGGAATTAACATACAATGGCACCTGAACTCCGCTGATTTTCCCCTGGTCGTTACGGTATTTGCATTCCACCATCACGGTAAGGTTGTTCCTTTCTGCCACAACGTCCATTTCATGTTGCACACATCTGCCCTGAAGTACCTGGCCTGTTTTTACATCAAATCCCTGTTTTTTAAAAATCTCACCTACAAACTTCTCGAAAGGATAACCGCTAGGCCCAAGTTCCATAATGGCGGTTTTCAGACTGTAACGGGCTGCCAGACTGCGCATTGTCTTGCGGAGTATCTGAAATGCATTCCGGTAAATTTCACGGGTGGAGATTCCTTCAAACAGTAATGGATGTATTTCGGCAACAACCTGTTGGGCAATCTCTGCAGGAGCACCTGCACGCATTATGGAGCCCAGTAGCTTCTCTTCTGAAAAGGGCTGTTGTTCGCCCGAGTGTTTTCTTACCAGTATCTTTTTCGGCATACTAATCTGAATTGATGCATCAAAATTAATTTTTTACCTGAGAAAATTCTTGGTTTGTCTGTGCGATAATATTTGTTTTCTTAACATGGAGTCGCCTCTGATTTATCAAAAATTTATATTGCCACCAAGGCCTTAAGGCACTAAGTTACACCAAAGGCAGAATATCAGATATTTAATCTTGGGAATCCTGGCTTTTTTGCAGCCACCTACCTTAGTAAAAAGTTTTCTTTGTGATGCATTAAGCATTCGTGCATTCGTGGCTACCTGACAGAAAATAGTTTTTCGGAGTTGACTCAATTTTTAATATGGCTAAATGTTTTGATTGGGTTTTATTAATTCATTGATTAGTTTTGTCAGTACATTAATCTCAATTACTGAAAATGCCAAATAAAAAAAGCACACTGGTATATCGCACCGACCTGGTGAACATTGGAATCGGTCAGGGCCAGAAGGAGACAGTTCCTTACCTCTCCAGCCACACTGAATTTGATGAAAGCGGACGGGTTATTTCCCAAAGTAGTTTTTCCCCGGGCGGCCTGCTTGCTGAGAAAGTTGTTCTGGCTTATGATTCAGCCGGGCGCGTGGTTCATGAGACCTACTATGTGGATGAGGAGGATCCTTCGGAAGAAAAATCGTATGAATATGACGCTGAAGGAAGAATGATAAAACAATTGAAGCATTATCTCGACGGAACTGCTGATGTTACGCACTATGAATATAATGAGTCAGGGCAGCTGATTGAAAAGAGAACTGTGGATGATGAGGATGCGGTTGATTCAAGGGAAACATTTGCCTGGGACGGGGACAGACTGGTGACGCATATGTTGGTTGATGCGGATGGAAATCAGTTGCTCAGGGAAGATTTTAAGTATGATGAGAAAGGCAATATGGTAGAGCATGTAAAGGATGACGACGAGGCTGGAGAATTTTTCAGGCTGGTGGTAGAATACAATACCGACGGAAGAAAAATTATGGAGAAGCTTTATGACGACAGAGGTAATTTGTTCGATACCACCTGGTTTGAAGAAGACGAACATGGCCGTGTTGTGCAGACTGTTGAAGAAAATTCAAAAAGCAAAAAAGTGAAGCATTTTAATTTCGACGACAGGGGAAACAGCACCGGTTACGAGGAAACCAATGGCAATGGCGATAAAATGGTGGTGGTGGAGCACCATTTTGACAGTGACAATAATCCGCTTTCAAGTCTTGTATTTGTGAATGGCCAGGGTCAGGCCACCAGCCAACATTACGAACTGAGATATGAACATTATTGGTATTGACCTTCGATTTTTTTCGTTACCAATGTTTAAAGTAAGCACACCAAAGCGACGTGACGAGTTCGGAAAAGCCTGAAACGACGCGAATTTTTAAATATCAGTTTACCCGCAACGGGGGCCGTTTTGTTGGCACCGGGGTTTTTTAACTTTCAATTGTACAGGGAGATTTGATGGCAGTTTGCCGGTGAACCAACCTTTGACGAGTATGACCTGGTTATCAACGGTGCAGGCCTTTCCGGGTATTTTGCCGCAATCCGCGCTGCTCAGAAAGGACTTAGGGTGTTGGTCGTTGAGAAAAGGAGCAGCCCCGGGTTCGATATTGCCGCCAAAAGAAAACTGTGGCTTGGTGCTGATGGGCTTGAAGGGTTTGATAATGAGTTGACACGGCTTTTCTTTCCTGAGCAGGAGCGTTTTGAGGTGCAGAACCCCAATGGTACAGGGATAAATAACAGCCAGTTTGGATATGAATTGGCGTTGCTTGCCGGAACTGTAAAAAATGAATAATAAAATGCGTTTATCACTTTTCAATAGTCACGGTAGAAGAAACAGATGGTTTTTTAGACAATTTAACGGTTCATCCGTTTTGGGATGTGGCGCTGTTTGTTTTATAATCGTTGTCTATCTTCTTGTTGTCCCGTTAAATCTTACTGCAACCGATTTCGAAGTGCGCTATTTCACCGGCAAAAGCCCCTCAGGGAAAGCCATTGCCATGAGCAGCCGCGACATACCGGTAGTGGCCAAAGCCGATGTTTTGGTGGCCGGTGGTGGCGTGGCAGGCGTAATTGCGGCTTTGCAGGCTGCTGGACAAGGACAGTCGGTTATTCTGATAGAGCCTCGAAACTACTTTGGGTTCGAATACACGGCTACAGGCAAATGCTATGGCGCCGGCACTGCCGACCTGTCGTTGTTCCCTATGGCTGCTGGCTTTCAGGAGGAGTTAACCCTGCAAAAAGTGATTGCAGGCGACAGGGTAAATCCCGTAGCGCTGAGGGCATACCTGTTACAGAAGGTAAATGAAAGCCCAGGGATCACGGTTTTTCTCTATTCTCTGCCAACGGGGGTGGTTATTGAAAATGGACGGGTGGGCGGAATCATCATGTCGGCCCGTGATGGCACACAAGCTGTATTGGGTCGTGCTGTCGTTGACGCTACTGATGACGCACGTATTGCCACAGCTGCCGGTGCTTTCGTGAATTTTAGCAAAGCCATAAATAATACTGCCCGCCGGTTCATTGATTTTGATACACCACAGCAACTCCCTGACGGCGGCTGGGGTGTTGATGCCTCGCTGTCCATACCGGGCGACAGCATTGCCATTTACGGCAAGTGCATCGAACTGGCACTGGATGTTAAATTCGGAAAACACAGAGCTTTCGACTACTCTGTCGCCCACTCCGTTACATTTGAAAAGTGTTTTGCCCTTCGCGATGTCATGCAAAACGAAGGAATTAATTGGAAAAACTTTATACCGGCTCCTGAAACATGGATTGACAAAACGCCGGTAGTCGTATGTCACCAAAAATGGGACAATCAAAAATCGTTGGAACATAATCTATCCAATAATGCCCTGTTGCCGCATAAATCCAAAGGGTTGTTGGTTACAGGCCGGATTATTGATGCAGTAACGCCGGTAAACAGCCTGATGGAATTAATTCTTTCAGGCTTTGCAGCCGGGAAAGGGGCTGTTCGCATGGCTCAGGAAACCGATGGTTTTATTACCACCGGTGAACCTGCTCTGGTTAAAGAGGAGGAACAGCCTTTAGTCAGAATAAATGAATTACTTAATGGCTTTGAGCTGGGCATCAGCTATCCTGTTATCCGCCAGGGAGAAATAAAGCTGCCCGTATCCGGTGAATATGATGTGGTTGTGGCTGGTGGGGGCACTTCGGGGGCGTTTGCTGCAATAGCAGCGGCACGCAAAGGTGCCAGGGTGGCCCTGATTGAAATACTACCCAACCTTGGAGGGATAGGGTCGAACAGGGTTAATGGCTATTACTGGGGGGTGCCCTGGAAAAGCCTGCTCCGCCTGGAAGCTGGCGACAGGATGAAATTAGAAAAATCAACCGGCGGTGGGCCACTGGAAAAAGTCCGCTTTTCGGGCGAAGATAAGATGTACGTGCTTCAGGATTTGGCATTGAAAGCAGGGGTAACCATCTTTTACCAAAGCCTGGCAACTGCTGCGGTTGTTGAGGGCAATAGCCTCAAAGGCCTGGTGGTAGACAACTCCTCGGGAAAAACTATACTATTGGCGAAAATAGTCATTGATGCCACTGGTCATGCAGGTATTGCCGTTGCTGGTGGAGCCAGATACCATATCGGGCGCGAAACCGACGGCTTTATGAACGAGATTGAACATGGCCCCTTGCGCGACCCCACCAACCTTCGCGACATCTCTGCATCTTACCTCAAATACCCCTCCTATTCGGTAAGCCTAAACATTCGTGAAAACAGGCGTATTGTGGGAGATTACATTGTCACTTTTGATGATGTGATTAAGGAGAAAGTATTCGACGATGTGATTTGCCGGTGGAGGAGCAATTACGATACCCATTTGCCCACGTCGGCCAATCAGGGCGACCTGGCGCAGGACTGGGTGGGGATGTTAGGCTTGTGGCGAAGGCCCATTATCGGGAGCATCCCCTATCGTAGTGTGCTGCCAGTTGGTGTCGAAAACGTGATTGTTGCAGCTATGGCTTATTCCACCGATCATGACGCATTGATTGGGGGACGTATGCAACCTGACCTTGAACACCTGGGTGAAGCAGCCGGGGTGGCCGCTGCGATAGCTTGCGAGATGAAGGTTACCCCCCGAATGGTTCCGGTGAAAGTACTGCAAACAGAGTTGGTCAGGCTGGGCGTTTTGCGCAAAGACGATGTTCCCGGTATTGAGGTCGCTGATGCACCCGCTTTAGACAACCTACACCGTCAGGATTTCTGGAGACAGGAACGCGAAAAGGATTTTCCGCCAGAGCTAGAGGGTCATAGGATGACTGTTGCTGAAGCAGTTTCACTACTGGGTACCACAGGGGTAATTAATGGTATGGTTGACTTGTACCTGCATGGCGACCAGTCTGTTGCTGCATTAAGGCCTCTGCTTCAGTCGTCCGACAAAGCCGTTGTCGAAGAAGCGGCACTGCTGTTGGGTATGTTAGGTGACAAGGCGGCTGTTCCTGCATTGATTCAGTTCCTGAAAGAACGAAACACCCGAAGGCTGGAGTTTAAAATCACCGATGCTTCAAGCCGGCCATCAGTGCCACTTTACTGGTCGTCGGTAATATTGCTTGGTCGGCTGGGCGAAAAAGCTGCCGTACCTGAAATGTTATCGCTTCTGGAAAATGCCCCCTCCATAGAGCAACTCTCTAAAATGCGGCGCAATGAGTATGGCATTGATATGTTTAAAGATGTCAATGAAACGCCACCTCCTTTGATTTCATTTATCCTGGTCGCTTTGGGCAGGCTTGGCGATACTACGGTAGTAGAAGCTGTAAAACCATTTTTACTGGTGAATTCCAGTGTGGCCATTGCCCGCGAAAACCTTGATTTTGAAGTGGCCTGGGGCATCCGCACCAATGCAGCATGGACACTTGCTCAATTGGGCGATCAGTCGGGAGTGCCCACCCTGATTGAGATGCTCAACTCCGACCAGGCTCTGCTCCGCAACTATTCACAACGGTTACTTGAAAGAATTACCGGAAAGACCTTCGGAAAAGATCAGCAGGCATGGGAACAATGGTGGAAATTTCCGAGCATCGATGCCAAGAAATTGGATAAACGGGAATAACCTGTAAAAGCTTCCTCCTCACTCCTTTGTTCCACCTTCACATCATTTTGACAGTGACAATAATCCGCTTTCAAGTCTTGTATTTGTGAATGGCCAGGGTCAGGCCACCAGTCAGCATTACGAGCTGAATTATGAACATCAGTGGTTTGAATAAGGTCAGAACACCAATACCAGTTCTTCGCCTTTCTGAAGGGTTAATGTTAGCATATTGTTTAAGACCTGTGGCTCAATATTTTTTCCTCCGGCTGTAGCTTTAAATCCGGCTGCATATTCAGGTAATTTCACGATAAAGCGTCCCTCTTTTTCAGCTCTCAGCGAAGCTTTTTTCAATTGTTTATTCTGCCATTCGGCAGCCACAATTCCTTCACCTCTCACCCTTAGCCCTGTAAAAGATCCGTCAGCAAACTGATCGGGAAGTGCAGGGATGAAGTTGATGAATCCGGCATGACTTTGAATAAACATCTCTGCTATTCCGGCAGTGCCACCAAAGTTGCCATCGATCTGAAAGGGTGGGTGGGCGCAGAACAGATTGGGATAAGTCCCTCCCTTGTTGGTCATGTTAAAACCGGTATCATATGCAGGTTCCAGCAGGTTTTTCACAAGAATGAATGCATGGTTCCCATCGTGAAGCCGGGCCCAGAAGTTAATTTTCCATGCCCTTGACCAGCCGGTTCCGCCATCACCCCGGGCATAGAGGGCTTTTTTTGCTGCCTCAGCCAATTCAGGGGTGAGCTCTGGCGTGATTTCATTTCCCGGATGAAGGCCATACAGATGGGAAACGTGCCGGTGCCTCGGTTCAACTTCCACGTACTCTTCGAGCCACTCCATGAGACGGCCGTCGCTGCCGATCTGGTTGGGGGGCAGCTTTGCGGAGGCTTCAGCCAGCTTTGCAGAGAATTCAGCATCGGTATTGAGTAGGGCTGCTGCCTTCATGGTATTCCCGAAAAGCTCCCTGACAAGTTGGTTATCCATGGTGGAACCCATACAGATGTTCACGCGGGTTTCTGTTCCGGGCATATAAAAAGCGTTCTCGGGCGAGGTGGTTGGTGCGGTTACGAGCCAACCGGTATTGGGATCGGTAACCAGCATGTCGAGGAAGAAGTGGGCCGCTCCCTTCAGCAAGGGGTATATTTCCCTGAGATAGTCAGTGTCCCTGTTGTAGTCGTAATGCTCCCACAGGTGTGCCATCAGCCATGCCCCACCGGTGTTGGTAGCACCCCAGGAGGGATGTTCGCCGGGAGCGGTAAATCCCCATACATTGGTCATCATGTGGGCGACCCATCCATTGGCCTTATAAAATACGCGGGCAGTTTCGGTGCCTGGCTTTTCGAGGGTTTTTGTCAGCTCAATTAATGGCTTGTGCAGTTCGGGCAGGTTGGTGATTTCGGCAGGCCAGTGGTTCATCTGAACATTTATGTTGAGATGATAGTCTCCATTCCATGGAGTCTGAACAGTGTTGGCCCACAGTCCCTGAAGATTCGGCGGGAGAACCTGTGCATAGGCACTGCTGATCAGCAGGTAACGGCCATATTGAAAATAGAGGTCGACCATCCCGTTGTCATTTGGATCGCCGGCAAATGCGACGAGGCGCCGGTCGGTCGGTAGTATCTCCCGCTCCGGGTTTCGGGACAGATTTAGCCTGACACGGTTGAAATAGCTTTGATATTCAGCGGCGTGCGACTTCTTCAATGGTCCAAATTTTTTCCCCTCAGCATTCTTCAGAAACTGATTGATATCTTCCTCAAAACCTGGTCTCCGGTAATCGGTGCCCATTGAGACAAACAGCATAACTTCATCGGCATTTTCAATAATCAGGGATCCATCGCCGGAGGTAAGGGTTCCCCCCTTCAGTATGGGTTTCACTTTCGCCACGTACCGCATTCCCTTGCCGTCGGTGCCGTTGTTAAGTTGACCCTTCATAACCAGCATATTGTCAGTCACAATCGTTTCAAATGCACGTGGCCGGTCGATTCCTACAGAGAGGCTGATCTTTCCCTTTTTATCCGCGGTGAGGCTTATCACGGCAACATCATCGGTAAAACTGGTGAAATACTCCCTTCGGTAATTTGTTCCATCGAGTTCAAAGGATGTCACCGAGGTAGCATCATCGAGGTTTAGCTCCCGGTAGTACCCTGAGTATTCAGCTTCTGTAGCGTAATTGTATTTTAGCCTCAGGTTACCCAGCAGCTCAAAGCTTCCGTAGGGAACATCTGCACCTCTGCCGCGACCCGACCCGACTCCCTTGCAGACGAAAGTTTTGTACACGAGGGCCTGGGCCTCATCGTTGCGTCCTTCAAACAGGAGTCTCTGAATTTCTGGAAGATACTGGGCAGCATCAGGGTTATTCGGGTCCTCCACTCCGCCCGACCAAAGCGTGATATCATTCAAGACCAGTGTTTCTTCAGCGACCTGCCCGTCAGGCATAATCCCGATCCGGCCGTTGCCCAGCGGAAGGGTCTCTTCCCATTGGGCTGCCGGTTGTTCATACCATAACCGGTAATCGGGGGTTGCAGGTTCTGAATCAGTGCATGCACCCAATAACGTCGCAGTAAAAAACAGAATAACATATTGGGCCGCGATCGACATCCTGTTATGGATTTTGCCCATTGCTGAATCCTGGGAATTGTTCCACTGAAGAGGAATCTCTGGTTGTCCTGAATAACTTCCGGTACCATTGGCTTGTGGCCTTGATGTTTGATGTTTGCCTGATAATTTCATATCATTATATTGTTAGTTTTTAAAGGTATTTATCTCATTACCTGTGTCTGTTTTTCGATATTCGATAGAATGCATGCGCATTTCGATGTAACAGTTCTCTGAGCTGCTCTTCCAGTTCCCTTTTCTCATCATACCAGTTAATCACCCGGTACTTTTCGAACAACTTTTGTAATGCTCATTTTACTTCTTTATTTCGCTGAAAAGTCATTTTACTACCAACCCCTCTACCAACCAACTATTCACTCTAAAATCATATTATCTTAATAATCAGAAATGTGAATTTACAACTCCATGCTTTTTAGTGAGCGATACTACCAACCCTTCTACCAACCTATCCGTTTTTTACCTAACTTTTTTATCTCAATCATGCTAATTTTTCTACCCACTATCAAAGAACATTTTTTCGTTTACTATCAGATATTCAGGCTATTGAAAAATGAGATCACATCTTTTTTCTACCCACTCTTTTCCCAACTCTTTTCCCAACCTGTATGATTTTACATGAAGCTATACTTCACGTTATCAGCAATTTACAAATTATTCCATTATCATTCTTTTCCCAACTCTTTTCCCAACCGATTATTAATAATCCAGGCACCTTTCTTTAATCCACCGCTTCTTTGAAGAATATTTTTCTGCTTTAAAGATCTGATGTTATTTTCGATTGCAGTGGTACTTACTCCCAGCTTATCGTGAAGTTCGCGGATAGTAGTTGTTGGCTGAACATGTATAAGATCAAGGATTGCAATTTGTAATTCAGAGAGAGTGCCATGAAAGTTTTTTCTGACTGTTGCCCAGCTCAAAGATCTCTTTGCAATCACCGTAAACATACCGTCGTACCTGAATTCAGGTTCCGGGAGTCCTGATTCATGCATCATATCCCGGACCCTTGGTATGCCGGAGCCTATTTGCTCAACCATCTTCATGCGGTTGAATAAGCCAAAAACCAATGGATTCCGGGAGAAGCTCTTCCGTCCAAATTCTTCATCGGAAATTGCACTTACCAGTCCGCCAGGATTACTAATTTCAATACGGTGGTCAAACAATTCCACCGTAATCACAGCACCCCTTTCATAATAATCGCGGTGCGCCAGCGCATTCACAAGGGTCTCCTTAAAAACAGTTTCCGGTATTTCCCAAATCTCTTTGCGGGGTCCCGATCCCTGCCCTTCAATATCATAACGCACATTCAGCCGGGACTTTAACCAGGCAAGGGCTGACTGAAACTGCCTGTATAATGGTCCATACCATATTTTATCATCCAGTATAATTCTTTTATCCTGCCCCTCGAATTGCACACACCTAAGGTAAGCCTTGTCGAAGAATTCCTCTGGTTGTGACCCAAAAAACAGAACGGCGCCATTTTTAAAGAAACCCGTTTCGCTGATGAGCCTGAGATTCTCAAAAACCTGCTGGTCGGATGCCAATGGAGATAATCCTGACTCGAGCCTGAAAAGCTGAAAAATTTCCTTGTCCAGATGTTTCTCCGGAAGAAATTTGGAGCATTCTCCTTCATCAAAGAAAATCCGGTCAGACTTTTGGAAAAACTCCCGCATCTCTTCGGCGGAATTCAGTTTCTGTGAGTTGGGTCCGATTCTTACATAGATGGATCCTCCATATACATATGGTTTAGATTTCCCCGAAGGTGCGTCAATAACTAAGACTTCCCCTTCGGAAAGGGTGACCTTATCAATGGTACAGCGCAATGCAGGGGTGATGCTGTTGATGGCATCCTGAATAGCAGAGAGTTGCCGGTTATCAACAACAACCCCTACAACAGTATTGTCGTCTTCCACGCCTATGATAACCAATCCGCCTGCGGCATTGGCAAAGGCACAAATCTCTTCGGCGATCTCCCGTGCCTTTGAAGGGACTGACCGCTTGAATTCAGCCTGGTAGCCTTCGCCCATGGCAATGATTTGTATAATTTGCTCGGGATTCATATATCAATAATTTTTGATAGAGGATGGGCTCACCCATTACAACGCCGAATAACCTGAAAACTTCGACAACACTCTTTCGGCGTAGGTCTTCGACACCGGAATATCGGGGGCCAGTTCCTGATCAAGCCCCAGGAAAATCCCCTCGTGTTCCTTCCGGAGGATCTTTACCTTGTCGAAATTCACGATGGTCGACCGGTTGCACCGGACCAGCGCGGTAGCGGAAAAGTCGTTCTCGATCGTCTTCAGGGTATTCCTGACCATAAACGAGGCAATCTTTCCCTTGTGCAGGTAATGGATCTTCACATAGTTGTCGGCCGCCTCGATCCACAACACCTGATCACTCCTCACCGACAAACGGAGTTCTTTCTTCTCATCCAGGAAATTGAACATGCCCCTGCCGGGCAGTTCAGAACCCGGTTCACTAAGGGTGAGATTCTCCAGTCTCCGGTTTTTGTCCCTCCACGAAAAATAGAGCCATAAAACAGAATAGGGCAGCAACAATACAAGGGCCGTGTTGATGACCGACTGCCGCATCATTTCGCTGAAAGTCCGCTCATCACTCAGGGCAATGCTTTGAAAAAGGGTATAAAACAAGGCCATTGCCACAATCTCAACCACAATCCAAAGGGCATACCGGGAAAGCAGCATTCCATGCCGGGTGGCGTAATAATACATGATGACCCGGCTGATGACCACCACCAATACGCCTGTAAGGATAACCCCGCTGGAAAAGACCAGAAACATCGCTTCCGTTACCGGGAACCAGTTCCGCGAGTCGAACGGCTGGTAAATATTGATGAAAATCAGCGCAAACAGTGCCGTATATATGATCAGCCGGGTGATGTTCCCTTTCTCATACAAATATTCCGGGATACTCTGGTTCATAGTTCAGCGCATTGACATTTCGTTCCTTTCCGATTTTACTCGGAGATTCTTCCCACAAATATAACGATTTGGAATCCTTTAACCTCTTTTTCTTTTTTCTAATTCTGATATTCGTCCCGCATAGACGAATTTCGTCCCTGTATAGCCTGTTTTCTCCCGGCCACAGCTCCGGGAACCCTTTATTTTGCCCGAGATAATGCATTGCTGTAATTTTGTAATAATTGTTCCCGGGAGCATAAAACACAGGGAAATGACCATAGGAAGAATCATACAACGCTCACAGGATCTGATGCAATTTCTTCGGTCGGACAGGACAGAAACGGCTGCTGACCACCGCATCCGTATGCTTCGCTTTGGCTTTGAGTCGACCATGCCTGATATTAGCAATCCCAACGACGACCAGACGATTGTCCGGGATGCTGCCATAGGGGAAAACCTCCATTTCGAGTATCCGGTATTGGTACCGGCCGACTGGCAGCGAGGCAGTTCGTGCATCCTCCTGCTGCACGGACTGAATGAGCGGCACTGGAACAAATACCTCAATTGAACACCTTAAAAACGATTATATGACAGCAATAAACAATTCCACCCAAAGAACAGGAGTGACCGCAAATGTCCTTCAATGGGCTCAGCGGCTCGCCGGAAAAGGTAACAGCTCCGGTTCCGCCATGATTTCAGGCCGGAAAGAGAACAGACCCGCCCGCATACCGCGTGCGTTCCGCCATACCCATAAAGTGCTCACCACCCAGGTTAGTGACCGCGACGTGTGGATCATCTCGCCCATACACCGCGATTCGGACGACCTCATCCTCTATCTGCACGGAGGCGGCTATGTCCATAATCTAACCCGTTCACACTGGCAGATGATTCAGGAGATTGGCATTCAATCGGGTGCCACCCTTGTGGTTCCAGACTACCCTTTGGTACCTGATGACACGTGCCTGGAGGCCATTGACTTTCTGGATGAACTGTATGACAACCTTTTCCAGTGCAGGGAATCGCGCAACATCATTTTTATGGGCGACGAAGCCGGTGGTGGCCTGGCATTGAGCTTCGCCCAACAGCTGCGCGGCCGTCAGGCGAAACAGCCCTCCAGGATAATCCTGCTGTCGCCCTGGCTCGATTTGTCGCTGGATGACCCCGGCCTTTTACATACAGCTACGGCAGAACAGGCAGAGGCTTTTCGTGCACTGCAGATTTCCGGACAGGCATGGGCCGGCAGTCTGGAGCTTAAGGATCACCGGGTAAGCCCGATTTATGGAGACTTGTCCAATTTAGGCACGATCTCCCTCTTCGCCGGAACTGACGAACTGTTCCTGTCCGATGCACGAAATCTGCGTCAGCAGCTGGCCGAGCAGAACCTCCCTTTCCGGTACGAGGAATTCCCCGGCCGCCTGAAGGAGTGGGTCAACAGCAGTGATCGAAACAGCGGCAGGGGAGCCCTTCATCGGATTGGCGAACTGGCCGGCGTGAGGTTTCATCGGGTGGTTCCTGCCATGGGCTGAAGGCATCCTTTAAAGTGCACAATCCGTATGTTAACATCCATTTTTTTCAGCCGACTCAATAACGATCAGATTAGCCATGGAACCATGATTTTGGCATTTCCGGCCAGGGTAGAGGCCGAGGCTACCATTGTCGACTTAATCAAAGGCTATTATCACTTATTTTTTCAGTGTACCTTCTGAAAATTGTACCCATATTACGTTAATTTTGCAAAGTAATGCGTGAATTAAGGAAGAAATATAAAGCACTTATGAAACTCAAAATCTATCAGGTTGATGCCTTTGCTGAAAAGATCTTTGAAGGAAATCCGGCAGCAGTAATTCCGCTTGAAAACTGGCTTCCTGACCGAATAATGCAGCAAATTGCCCTTGAAAACAATCTTTCGGAAACAGCGTTTTTTGTGAAGGAAAATGAAGGTTTTCATATTCGCTGGTTTACGCCTGTGGCCGAGGTAAATTTGTGCGGACATGCTACATTGGCCGCAGCCCATGTAATTTTCAACCATTTAAAATCGTCTGAAAAAGAAATCCGCTTTAATTCAAGAAGTGGTTTGTTAAAAGTAAAAATTGAAAATGATCTGATTGTGCTCGATTTCCCGGCATCGCAGGTTACACCTGTCGAAATGCCTGAAGAAGTGGCAAAGGCCTTTCAATTTAAGGCTGTTGCCTGTTTTAAAGGGCGCGACGATTTTATGCTGGTTTTTGAAAACGAAAATGTGATTTCACAGTTAAAACCCGACTTTCAACAGTTGGTACTCGCTAAAACCAGAGGAGTAATTTGTACTTCCACATCTGAAAACTACGATTTTGTTTCGCGGTTTTTTGCCCCGGCAGTAGGTGTAAACGAGGACCCGGTAACCGGTTCGGCGCATACCATGTTGATTCCTTACTGGTCGGATGTTTTGGGTAAAACTGAATTAATGGCAAAACAGATTTCTGCACGTGGTGGTATTTTGAGTTGCAAAAATCTCGGGGAACGTGTTGAAATTGGTGGAAAAGCGGTGACGTATCTGGTTGGGGAAATTCAAGGGATTCTCCGGAGTACATAGGCAGTAGTATTTTAAAGCTCTGAATATCCTCATGAATCAGCCTGATTTATAATTTTCAATTGATTCGGCGACTTTGTTGAGTGGTGGGGATTTGGGAGAGTAAACTTTTTCGCTTTCTGTAGAAATGATTTCAGCCAACGGTTTAAAAACTATAACTAATTCTTCGGGTTTAAGCATTGTTTTTATTTTTAATGATTCAAATATTCCTTTTTTTATCCGGCGAAAATGGTTGATGTCTTTTTAACCTTCCAAATTTCCAGTATTTCAGGGAGCCAGTATTATTGAAAGTTACGCTACGATGCAGCTTTTCTGAATATGGCTAACTAATCAGCTACAAATATTTTACTGCTCACTTGAAGTTCGAATCAACTAAAAATCTACCTGGCTCATGCAATTTTAATCACATGGTTGCACAATGGTTGCACAAATCGCCTTATACTGTAAAATATAAAAACCCAACTGCTTGAATATCAACAGCTGGGTTTTATTTTTCGAGGTTCCTGGCGGACTCGAACCGCCGTACACGGTTTTGCAGACCGTTGCCTAGCCACTCGGCCAAGGAACCCTATTTTTGTTCACAAATTAACGGTGAACCATTCCCGTTTCGGGACTGCAAATGTAATAATTTTTTATTTCTTCCAATGCGGCAAAATCATCCTTTTATCGTTCAAGGGTTACACTCACCTGCTGCATTTCTCCGCCCATCGGGGGGTTTATCTTCGCTATCTTCACTTTCATTCTTGTAACCGTCTCAAATTCAATAGTTATTCTTTCTGCAATCCGGTTGGCGACATGCTCCAGCAAATGGGAAGGTATATCCATCTCTTCCTGTACCAGTCTGTACAGTTGCTGATAGTCGAGCGCATCTTTCAAGCGGTCCGACCGCGCAGCCACCGAACCGTCTGTTTCTACCAACAGGTTGACCATGAAATGATTGCCAACGGTTTGTTCTATTTCATAATGTCCGTGATAGGCGTAAAACTTCATGTTTTCCAATTCAATGGTTACTTTCTGATGCATATATAGACCCTTTCAATTTGGTACGAAATTAATAATTTGTTGCCTCTCCCATATTTTTTTATCGGTCGGATGATATGCGCCAATCATTTTTTAACTTTGCATCCTCATGGAAAACAGATAATTTGACTTTTTTCTGATTAAAAAATAAAATGACAGAAACAACAGGCAATACCAAAGACTTAACCGTTAGAAGCAATTTTATTCATCAGCAGGTTGAAAAGGATCTGGCTGAAGGGAAAAACAATGGAAGGGTTTTAACCCGGTTTCCACCTGAGCCCAATGGTTACCTGCATATAGGCCATGCCAAATCAATTTGCCTGAATTTTGGCATCGCGCAGAAATTCGGCGGGCTCACCAATCTCCGGTTCGACGATACCAATCCCGAAAAGGAAGAAGATGAATATGTACGCTCCATAATGGAGGATGTCCGCTGGTTAGGCTTTGACTGGGGCGACCGGCTTTATTATGCTTCCGATTTTTTCCAGAATCTCTATGATTTTGCGATTCAACTGATTAAGGAGGGCAAAGCTTATGTTGACGATCAGGATGCCGAAACCATCAGTCTTCAGAAAGGAACCCCCACAAGACCCGGAACTGAAAGCCCCTACCGGAAACGCTCAGCTGATGAAAACCTGCAGTTGTTTGAGGGAATGAAAAATGGCGTTTATGATGAAGGGTCCAGGGTGCTGAGAGCAAAAATTGATATGGCATCTCCCAATATGCATATGCGTGATCCCATTCTTTACCGGATTATGAAAACCCCGCACCATCGGACCGGCGACAAATGGGTGATATATCCGTTGTATGACTTTGCACACGGTCAGTGTGATTATTGGGAGGGTATAACCCATTCGGTTTGCACACTCGAGTTCGAGGTTCACCGGCCACTCTACGACTGGTTTGTTGACCAGTTGATGGATGGCGATTACCGGCCCAGGCAGATTGAGTTTGCACGGCTTAACCTCTCCTACACCATCATGAGTAAAAGGAAGTTGCTGGAACTGGTAAAGAACAATCACGTCAGCGGATGGGATGATCCGCGGATGCCCACCATTTCGGGTCTCCGCAGACGGGGATATACACCAGCTTCCATCAGGAACTTTGCCGACAGGGTAGGGGTCACAAAAGTGGAAGGCATGAGTGATGTCTCCCTGCTGGAGCACAGCGTCCGCGAAGACCTCAATAAAACAGCCCAGCGGGTTATGGGAGTTATTAATCCGCTTAAGGTAGTTATTATCAATTACCCCGAAGGGCAAATAGAGGAAATAGAAGCAATAAACAATCCTGAAGATCCGGGTGCAGGCACAAGAAAGGTTCCCTTCACACGTGAGCTGTATATTGAGCAGGACGATTTTATGGAAAACCCACCCAATAAGTTTTTCCGGTTGTCACCCGGCCGGGAGGTGCGGCTCAGATATGGCTACTTTGTTACTTGCACAGATGTTGTTAAAGATGAGGGCGGAAATATCGTTGAGGTACACTGTACATACGATCCTGCCTCACAGGGAGGTAATTCACCCGATGGGCGCAAAGTAAAGGCTACCCTTCATTGGGTTTCTGCCACTCACGCCGTCGAAGCGGAAGTCAGGCTTTACGACAGACTTTTTACCGTTGAAGATCCCTCGGGAGATAAGGATCGTGATTTCAAGGATTTCATGAATCCCGGATCTTTGGAAATAATGCCCAAATGTTTTATTGAACCATTTGTCAGAAATGCTCCTGCATTTTCTCATTTTCAGTTTGAGCGACTGGGATATTTTAATATTGATCCGGATTCGACCGGGGAGAAACTGGTATTTAACCGCACCGTTCCGTTGAAAGATTCCTGGAGCAAAGAAAAGGGCAAGGTGTAAGCAAAAACCTGATTTTAAATTAATTAATACTCTTCTGGAAAACCATCTCTAATTTTGGGATGGTTTTTTATTTCCGGTTAACAGGAAGCGGCTCGAAGAGTTGATAAGGGGAAAATTCTCAACTTACCGGCTATTAGCTGTTTTTAACCGAAAGAAATGTAGATGAATAACAAAAGAATAATACTTTTGAATTTCGTTTAAATTTGAAAGAATGCCTAAAGAATCAAAACAGGACAACTCAAAATTGTTAATAGCTGTGATCCTTATTGCAATTGGAACACTCTGGACTTTAAAAGAGCTGGGACTCAATATCCATTTTGAGCAGATATTTGCCCCTTTTACCTGGTTGTTCAGCCGGCTGGGAAAAATCATCTTCTCGTGGCCTATGATACTGCTGGTCATTGGATTGGTACTGGTTTCAGGCAAACACACAGGAGGTTGGATATTGGCAGGTCTGGGTGGCTTCTTTCTTTTGCCACGGATTTTTGCCTTTCCTTCTTTCTCGTTTGCGTTAATTTTCCCTCTGGCAGTTTTGCTTACCGGCGTATTGATGATTACCCGGAAATAATGGGACGTTAATGGCCGGTTGCCGGTAAATACGGGTAGCCTGCCGGAAACTGTTGCAGTAACGGTTTCCTTTCAAACTAATTTTGAAGAAAAAATTTACATCATGGAACCATATAGTAAAGGAAACAGAAGAATTTTATTTGGCGTTGGATTGATCGCCATTGGTGGGGTTTGGATCCTGGAACAATTGGGAATAATTCCCCACGTTCTTAGGGATGTCCTGATTTCATGGCAAATGATTTTGATTGTTATCGGCATTTTTTCCCTTTTTAGCGGCAATGAAACCTCCGGATGGATTTTAATCTTTATCGGCGGGTTCTTTTTGGTACCCCATGTCTTTGAAATCCCCTGGGAATTGCGTCGGCTGGCCTGGCCTGTGTTGCTTGTATCAATCGGGGTTTTGATGCTGGTCCGGCACCAGCGCAAACCTAAAGGGTTTTTAGCTGATAAGAATGCCCGGGAGCTCGACTATTTTGATGATTTTGTTGTATTTGGCGGGCGGGAGATTGTCATCAATTCTCAAAATCTGATTGGTGGAAAATCGACATCTATTTTTGGAGGTTCTGAATATGATATGCGTGTTGCCAGGCTCTCTGACAACGGGGCTGTAGTGGATTGTGTAAGTATTTTCGGTGGTACCGGCTTTAAAATACCTCCCGATTGGGCTGTCAAGAACGAAGTTTCAACGATTTTCGGCGCTTTTACCGATAAGCGCGGCAATGTAATCCCTGACAGTGAAAATCTGTCAAAAACTTTAATCATCAGGGGGTTTACAGCCTTTGGGGGCGTTGAGATCAAGAATTACTAAAATCTTTCGAATGTTTGAAGGAATCCAAATAATCTGCCTTAATTAACCTGCATGAAACATCCGTTATTGTCGAATTTGAGGTACCTCACATTTTATGGTGCTTTCTGGTTTATTCTCGCCAGTTCAAATGCACTGATTTTATGGAATTACTATAGCATGGATATTGAGTTGGCATTTGCCAATACCTTTATTCAGTACGGCTTCTATTCTGTCCTCGGACTGAGTATCTGGTATGTTGTAAAATACAATTCTCCGGAAACCTATAAATGGTGGGGCCTTCTCATGTTTCACCTGATTGCTGCAACCATTTTCATTATAGTATGGTCCTATCTGGTAACTGTAGCGGCAAAAGTTCTGGCCCCAGGGCTTAACGATTATATGGCAATGAGCCTTCCTTCCAGGTTGCTCACCGGGTACCTGCTTTATGTGTTTTACGTGTTGTTGTTTATGTCCATTATTTACTATCAGAATTTCAAGGAGAAAGTAAAACGCGAAAGTGAATTGAAGTCGCTGATAAAAGAGGCTGAACTTCACGCCTTAAAGTCGCAGATCAACCCTCATTTTCTTTTTAACAGCCTTAACAGCATCTCTTCACTAACCATGTCTGACCCGGCAAAAGCCCAGGAAATGGTAATCAATCTTTCATCATTGATGAGATATTCTTTGAGGCACAATCAAAATGAGAAGGTTACATTCGGAACGGAGTTACAGAACAATAAATTGTACCTGGCCATTGAGAAGGTAAGGTTTGGCAGTAAACTGCTGCCCATATTCAAGGTGGATGAAAACTGCTGTGGTGCCAGTCTGCCCAATATGATTTTACAGCCTATATATGAGAATGCAATTAAATATGGGGTATATGAAGCTACCGAGCCTGTCGAAATAATCACTACTGCATCGTGCACTGGCGGGCAGCTTGAAATTTCGGTAGAAAACGCATATGACCCGGATATTATTAACAAGAAAGGTGAAGGGATCGGATTACGCAACATACGGGAAAGGCTTCAGATTATTTATGGCGGTTCAGCTATCCTGAAACTTAGCGATAACAAAAAATCCTTTAAAGTTACCCTGTCAATTCCTCAATTTTAAACTGTTACTGTTATGGAGAAAATCAGAACCATTATTGTAGAGGACGAAGAGCTGGCCCGCACACTGTTGCGGTCATACATCAAGGATCGCGAAGAAATCGAAATTCTTTGCGAGTGTGAAAACGGGTTTGAAGGTGTAAAGGCCATCAACGAATTAAAGCCCGATTTGGTATTTCTTGATATTCAGATGCCAAAAATCACAGGCTTTGAGATGCTTGAATTGCTCGATCACCATCCGGAAATAATTTTTTGTACAGCTTATGACCAATTTGCGTTAAAAGCGTTTGAGTTTAATGCGGCAGATTACCTTTTGAAACCATTTTCGAAGGAGCGACTTCTGTCAGCGCTCGAGAAAGTCAAGGAACGCCTTGACAAGAAAGTGGAGGGTGACGATGTGGTGGATAAGATCACCAACTACCCCAGGGAAGAGCATCTCGACAGGGTAGTTGTAAAAGATCGTCATAAGATCCATATCATCCCATCGGACAATATCCGTTATGTTGAATCAATGGATGACTATGTTCTAATCTATACAAATGAAGGACGATATACAAAGCAAAAGACCATGCGCTACTTCGAGCAGGCGCTGGACCCGCACAATTTTGCGAGAATTCACAGGTCTTATATTGTTAGGATCGATCAGATAGCCCAGCTTCAGCAATACGAGAAAGAGTCGTATGTCGCGATTTTGCACGACAAAACGAAACTTAAGGTAAGCAAATCGGGGTATAAAAACCTTAAGGATTTACTCAACTTTTAAAAGACGGTGGGATCAGATGAGGTTAAGGCTGTTTCTGATACCTGCCGAAACAAGAAGTCGCATTTTACGCCTGTCGGGCACCCGGCACCTGGCGTTTAACATTTTGTCGGGATCTGTCTCGCGTATTATTTTAAGAAGATCGAGATAGTATCTGTAGGCAAGGTAAACTCCAAAACGGACATCTTTACGCAGCTTTCTGATGCCCTCAAAGGCTTCATCAAAATCGTGCTGGATATCATCCTCAATTTGCTGCTTTGATTCAGGAGTGAAGTTTTCAAAGTCAATATTGGTAAAATAGATTCTCCCCTTGTGCGTATAGTCATCGCGTGCGTCCCTGAGGAAATTTACCTTTTGAAAAGCTTCACCCAGTTTGCGAGCCGGGTAAACCAGCTGTTCGTATACATCGGGTTGATCGTGGTAGAATACCCTCAGGCACATAAGGCCCACCACTTCTGCTGAGCCATATATATAGGTTTTAAGCATTTCCGGAGGATATACTTTTTTCGTGAGGTCAAGCTCCATGCTAAACAGGAAGGCCTCGATCAGTTCTCTGTCGATTTTGTATTTGTTTACAGCCCATTGAAAACTGTGAAGAATAAGGTCGGTACTGAACCCTCTGTCAATAGCCTTCCAGGTTTCCTCTTTGAATGTGTCCAGCAATTCCTTTTGCGGTTGATCATGAAATGTATCTACGATTTCGTCAGCAATACGCACAAATCCATAGATGGCAAAAATGCCATGCTGGTATTTTTTCTGCAACATACGGATCCCCAGTGAAAAGGATGTGCTGTAGGAAAGCGTCGTTTGTCTGCTGCACTGCAAACTGTTTTTAAGATACAGATCCATAAGC
>CAYMXK010000002.1:0-14496 GCA_964393915.1 uncultured Prolixibacteraceae bacterium | reverse complement strand
ACCGGACAAAGAATATAAATACTCTCTTTCCCTTCAGGCGCGTAGTCCGGATTGTGCATCGAAGGGATATTGACATAGTAATATGCTTTATCGAGTTTGATGTCGTTCGTGAAGATTTTTTTTGAGTATTCTTCAAAATTCCGTCGCAGGAAATAATTGTGATGGTATAAATTGTCTATTTTCCCTTTTATTCCGAGGTAAATGGTCAATGGTCCCATTGTCCAGTTCATCTTGTCGAGTTTCTCTTCCCTGAATTTCCTGCGTTTCAGAATTTGTCCCCGGAAAGCAGCGGCATCAGCATTTATTACGTACAGATCGGCAGTGTATCTCTCTCCGTTCTGGTCTATGAGAGCTGAGATTTGGTCATCTTTATTTTCGACACCCATGATTTCGGTGTTGTAGCGTATCGTTACACCTCTCTTGCTTAGTTCTTTCAGCAAGGAGGTTACAATGGTGTACATCCCTCCTTTTACGTTGTGGTATCCATCGTGTACCAGCTCTGTATAGCTCAGTAAAGTGTAAACCGCTGGCGTTTTGAAAGGGGTTGATCCGAGGAAGAAACCCACAAGGGAAAGGATAACCTTCACCTCGAAGGAGGAGAAATGCCTGTTCAATTCAGTCCACATGGAGTAGAACATTTTCGGCCCATGTTTCAGAGGTACTCTTGCCAATTGCGATACGTAATGGAAAAGCGAATTGAAATTTTGTTTTACGATGATGTTTTCGGTGTCGTGGAAAAGACGTCCGGTTTGTTTTAAAAACTTCTCCAGTTTTTTTTCAAGGTCCGGTTCAACCAGGGCAAATTCTTCGGCCAGTTTCTTTAGATCGCTGTAGATGAGGTAATTTTTTTTATCTCCTTCGAAATGAACGGAATACAAAGGATCCAGCTTAACGAATTCAAATGGCATATCCATTTTGCAATAGTCCATAAGTTCTTTGAACTCATAACTCATGCTGAAAAACGTTGGGGCAAGATCAAACTTAAATCCATCCTTTTCGAGAAGATTTAAACGACCTCCTGCCTGATGATATTTTTCGATCATCTCGACTTTATACCCGTCGGTAGTTAGGCGCAATGCTGTACTTAATGCTCCTAAACCTGTTCCGACAATTATAACTTTTTTATTCATTGAATTTTTTATAAGATTGTTTGATGATTTGCTGTATTTCTTACCATAGATAACAGTTTTGTAGTTGTGAAGTTTAGCCCCAAACGATATTTGAGTAGATTTTTTTAATAAATATTAAACAAAAAATGTTAAAAGATTGATTTATATTTATTTACACGTGTCTGATTTTACCAATTCCCGGGACAATTTAGGTCAATCAGGATACTGCAGATACGGTTTATTAAAATGTTAAACCGGCAGTAAAGGTGAAATTAATATTCTAATTATTCCTCAAATCCTCTAAATTTGCCGTTCCTTTGAAAAAGCTGAAAATTAATTGTTTATATTTATAAGTTTTTAATACTATAAAATCTTTTTTTCATGAAAGTAACAGTTGTAGGAGCCGGAAATGTGGGTGCCACCTGTGCGCAGGTAATTGCGCAGAAGAACTTTGTTCAGGAAGTGGTACTGGTAGATATTAAGGAAGGTATTGCTGAAGGCAAATCTCTTGACTTATGGCAGACTGCCCCGGTAAATTATTACGATACCCGTTTGATTGGTTCAACCAACGATTACTCCAAAACTGCCGGTTCTGAAGTAGTGGTCATAACCTCTGGTGTTCCCCGCAAGCCGGGAATGAGCCGCGATGATCTCATTTCCATAAATGCAGGTATTGTTAAAAGCGTAACAGAGAATGTAGTAAAACATAGTCCTGACACCATAATCATTGTCGTATCCAATCCGCTGGATGTTATGACATACGCCTCATACGTCAGTGCCAAACTTCCAAAAACCAAAGTAATGGGTATGGCTGGTATCCTTGATACTGCACGCTACCGTGCCTTCCTTGCAGAAGCACTGAACGTTTCACCACGTGATATCCAGGCCCTTCTGATGGGAGGACATGGCGACACTATGGTGCCGCTGCCACGTTACACTACCGTTTCCGGCATTCCGGTTACTGAACTGATTGACCAGACACGTCTGGACGCCATAGTAAAACGTACTATTAATGGTGGCGGTGAGCTGGTTAACCTTATGGGAACCTCTGCCTGGTATGCCCCCGGCTCAGCTGCCGCTCAGATGGTAGAAGCCATCGTGCTTGATCAAAAACGTATTTTCCCCTGCTGTGTGAGACTCGAAGGGGAGTATGGCCTGAACAATATGTTTGTTGGAGTGCCTGTTAAATTGGGCAAGGAGGGCATTGAGCAAATAATCGAAGTGTCACTCAACGAGGCTGAAATGGAGCTGCTTCATAGTTCTGCCAACTCAGTGAAGAAAATTATGGATATTCTGGATGGAATGAATATCCTTTAGCACCCGAAAAAAATAGTTGTTAAATATTTAGCGGATGGCTCAGGCAAGGGCCATCCGTTTTTTATTAATTTTGAGGCATGAAACATGTGATTCCAATCATCCTGGTTGAGCTTGAGTCGGAGAATTATCATCTCACAGTAAGTTGCCATTTTGCAAACGGTGCTGAAGGACTATGGGTTATTGATACAGGTGCCTCGAAATCGGTTTTTGACGAGGCGTTAAAAACATTGTATGAACCGCTGGAAACCGATGAGAATGCACAGATCCAGTCTGCAGGTATCGGGGCAGGAAGGCTGGAGACCACTCTTGGCAAATTACAGCCTTTTACACTGGCTGGCCTGAATATTGAATCCCTGCAAGTTGCCATTATTGACTTATCCCATATCAATAAGTTGTACTTTCACGCAACAGAAAAGGAGATTTGCGGATTAATCGGGAGTGATTTCCTTCTTAACAACAAAGCAGTCATCGATTACGGTACACTGGAACTTGTTTTGGAAATTGATTGAATTTTCATTTTGTTTCTCTCATCACATTCTTTATATTTGCGACCGCAAATTCTGCATCAATTGAAACTGAAAAGATTTATATCGAAGAAGAACATTTTGAATGTGGTACTGTTCCTGTTATTATTGGGAACAGCTTGGTTATTTGATTTTTATCATTCCGATAACGTTCAGAATATTGCCGAAACAGAGAAGGAGGGTCAACCCGGTCAATCAGTGACTTATATTTGCAGTCCCATAGCAAGCATGTCGCTGAAAGCTCCAACTCCCAAAGTATTACTCAAAAAATCTGTTCAGCTTAACATCAACCGGCACCTGATGTTCCACCACAGTGTACGCGCTTTTCATGTGCTAAAAGCAGAAATTCCTGAACTTCCGGAGAATATTCTGGAAAGAAATCTGATCGCATTCAGGAACTGCCATTATTGCAGTCCCGACGATCAGCCACCACTAGCATAATTATTCCCACCTCAGTTGTTTTTTGTCCGGATCCCGTCCGGAATTCATTTTGTTTTTGTCAGAATCAAAAAAATACATTTAAAATCTAAAAATTATTATCAATGCAAAACAAAGGTGCAAGTTGAACATTTGCCATTTTGCTTGCTGCTGTATGTCTTTATCAGCTGACTTTCACTTTTAAGGCAAGTCAGATAGAACGGCAGGCAAAGGAATACGCCCAGGGCGATCCGGCAAAAGAGTATTATTACCTCGACTCCATTTCCGGAGAAGTTGTATACAGCTTTCTTGGTTTAAAGAAATTTACCTACAAAGATGTAAAGGAACTGGAAATCAACCTGGGTCTCGACCTCAAAGGGGGTATGAACGTTACCCTCGAAATATCGGTGGTCGATGTAATCAGATCCTTGTCGAACTACAATCCCGATTCAACTTTTAATGCTGCAATTACCAGGGCGCTTGAGATGCAGCGTAACAGCACGCAGGACTTTGTGACACTGTTCGGCCAGGCATTTGAAGAGATTGATCCCAATGCGAGGATGGCTGCTGTGTTCAATACACTGGAACTAAAAGACAGGGTAAAGTTTAATTCAAGCAATGCCGAAGTGTTGGACGTGATCAGGGAGGAAGCCGATGCTGCCATCGACAATTCATTCAACATCCTTCGCACCCGTATCGACCGCTTCGGAGTGGCACAGCCCAATATCCAGCAACTTCAGACACGTGGCCGTATACTTGTTGAACTGCCTGGTATTGATAATCCTGAGAGGGTGCGCAAACTGCTCCAGGGGACCGCACAGCTTGAATTCTGGGAAACCTATGAAAACCAGGAGGTATATCCTTACCTGATGCAAGCCAACCAGAGGTTAAGAGAAATCACCGGTGATGTCCCTTCTGCTGAAGAAGCCGATACCACAGCAACCGGAATCACAGAAGTGGCAGACACTGTATCTGTGGATGCCACTGAATCGCTGCTCGATGAATTGAGGAGCGACACCACCGGTGTTAGTCCTGAAGGTGCTGCTGACATGGAGAATTTCCGTAAGGAGTTCCCGTTATTTGCCGTTTTAACTCCCAGTACCGACCAGATGGGCAACCTCTTCCCCGGACCGGTTACCGGTATTGCGCATGCAAGAGATACTGCAGAAGTTAACAGGATACTTGCCCGCGAACAGATCCGCAATATTTTTCCCCGGAACATGGTATTCAGCTGGACAGCAAATCCTGTTGATGAGGCAGGGACTTTCTTCCGGCTTATCGCATTGAAGGCAACTACCCGCGATGGAAAAGCTCCGCTCACCGGAGAGGTGATTACCGATGCGCGTCAGGACTTTGACCAGTTTGGAGGCCGTCCTGAAGTAGCAATGTCAATGAATAGTGAAGGCGCTAAAACATGGGCACGTATGACGAAGGAGAATATTGGCAAATCTATTGCGATCCTTCTCGATGGGTATGTGCGTTCCTATCCTACCGTGCAGAACGAAATTACCGGTGGACGATCAAGTATTACAGGATTGGAGAATATCGAAGAAGCTAAGGACCTTGCCAACATCTTAAAATCAGGTAAAATGCCTGCACCTGCCCGTATAATGCAGGAAGAAGTTGTTGGACCTTCGCTGGGTAAGGAAGCTATTTCTGCGGGACTCTACTCTTTCCTGATCGCCTTCCTCATCGTTCTGGCTTATATGCTCTTCTTCTACAGCAAGAAAGCCGGTCTTACGGCCAACATTGCCCTAATTGCCAACATGTTCTTTATTATAGGTATTCTTGCTTCATTAGGCGCTGTTCTGACTTTGCCCGGTATAGCTGGTATCGTTCTTACCATAGGTATGTCGGTGGATGCCAACGTGCTGATTTATGAAAGGGTACAGGAAGAATTGAATGCGGGTAAAGGATTAAAACTAGCCATTTCAGACGGGTACAAAAACGCCTATTCTGCCATAATCGACGGCCAGGTAACTACCTTGCTCACCGGTATTGTTCTTTACCTCTTCGGTTCAGGACCTATCAAAGGTTTTGCTACAACCCTGGTGATTGGTATTCTTACCTCATTGTTCAGTGCAATCTTCATTACCCGCCTCATTTTCGAATGGCAGCTGAAACGTAACCAGAACATCACCTTTACTTCAAAAATTACAAGCAACTGGTTGCAGAATACACATATCAAATTCCTTGAAAAGAGGAAGGTTGCCTACATTATATCGGGTTCGCTCATTGTCCTTTCATTGCTGTCAATAACCATCCGTGGCTTTAATTATGGAATAGATTTCAAGGGAGGCCGCACCTATACGATTCGATTTGACCAGGAGGTGCGGGTAGCGGAAATTCAACAGTCCCTGGCAGTAGCCTTTGGAACTGCACCTGAGGTGAAAACATTTGGTGGAAACAATCAGATGCGCGTAACAACCACTTATAAAGTTGACGATATGAGTGAGGGTGTCGATAATGAAGTTGAACAACTCCTTTTTAAGGGTTTAATTGACGGAGGCCACTTGCAGAATGTGTCCTATGAAGATTTTTCAGCCAATTATCGCATGAGCTCCCAAAAAGTGGGGCCAACCATCTCATATGATATTAAAAAGGATGCATTTATAGCGATTTTGTTTTCATTGATCATTATCTTCCTTTATATCCTGATGCGTTTCAGCAACTGGCAATACGGGCTCGGGGCCGTAGCCGCGCTTACGCATGACTCGATTATCGTTTTGGGAATATTCTCCCTGCTTTATTCAGTGTTGCCGTTCTCCCTGGAGATCGACCAGGCTTTTATTGCCGCCATTCTTACCGTAATGGGTTATTCCATTAACGATACAGTGGTGGTATTCGACCGTATCCGGGAATATCTCAAATTGTATCCGAAGCGGGATACAGAGCATACGATGAACCAGGCCATGAACAGCACTTTGCGCCGTACATTCAGTACATCGCTTTCCACTTTTGTGGTACTGCTGGCCATATTCCTCTTTGGTGGTGCAACCATCCGAGGGTTTACATTTGCTTTATTGGTGGGTATCCTCGTAGGGACTTACTCCTCAATTTTTGTGGCAACTCCGATTGTATATGATACACAACAACGTATCCGCAGAGCATTGGAGAAAAAGACGAAATAATCAGACCATATCTGAACTAAAAGCCCGGCCTTTGTGCCGGGCTTTTTTTTGTATTAACGTCCGATTGTTAATCATTTCAATTTGAATAACGTCAATTGCCCTACATATTTCCTATTTTTACCTGGAATATGAAACTATTAATGAGATGAAACGAATAGCAATAGTGGTAATATCTCTTTTTGCCGTTGCGGTTGCTGCGTTTTTCTATTTTTCGCCTCGTGATTTTTCATTTTTTGAGGATTCGCCTGCTTATCGTGCAATACCCCTCGATGCTCCTTTGTTTTTTGAGATCAGTTCAGCCCGTGCCATCCCTTTTTCAAACCCATTGTTGAAGGAAGTCAGGGAGGCCGGGTTCCTGCAGGTTTTTTTCAGTCTTGCAGAAAAGTTTGATTCGATCATTGCCAATACGCCTGATATTCCATCCGGATTGCGAAGCGATAAATTGTTGGTTGCATTTAAACATGAAGGCAGGGATGAAATGACACCTTTATTTATTGTACCAGTGGAAGGAACCTCAAAGAGAAAAGCATGGAGCCTGTTTTTCGGCACTTACTATTCTGAGGATGAATATCAGATGAATGAGAGGAGCTATGACCAGTATAAAGTGACCGATATCTCCAATAGCCAGAATCTGAGCGTATTCACCTTTGCATTTGCCGACGGGTTATTGCTGGCAAGCCCAAAATCGGTATTGGTTGAACAGGCATTAAGACAAATGAATTCCACCAGTCTTATGGATATTTCCGGTTTCTCAAAAGTAAACCGTACTGCTTCCAGGCAAACCATGGCTGCTGTTTATATCAACCACAGGTTTTTCCCGGGATTTATCTCCCGGTGGTTAAGTAATGAACCTGTTGGCAGGACGAATGAATTCGGGGAAACTCAAATTCTGCGATATGGCCGGGAGGTTAATGCTTTTAGTGACTATGCCGGATGGACTGAACTTGACATAAAGCTAAACGATGATGGTGTTCGCATGAGTGGAATTTCTTCGGCCTTCGATTCTGTTAACCATTATCTGAGCATATTTCTGAAGCAACAACCCTTGCGCTTCCAGGCCGATAAATTACTTCCCGCTAATACTGCATATTATGTAAGCTATTCTATTTCTGATGCCGGAGACTTTTTTAAGCGCCTCGAAAATAATTTTCGCACCAGTAACAAATATTACAACCGTGAGGAGAAGTTCAGGAAAATGGCTTCCGAAACCCGAACCGACGTAAAAGTGCTTTTACAAAGTGTTCTTGTCAATGAAATTGTCCTGGCAATTACCACCATCTCCCCTGAAACGGGTGGAAAATCAGGAATAATTGTAATTCCTTCACGAGACAGAACCGCTGCGGAAGGCCAGATATTGCAGATGATGAATAAACATGCGGAACGAAACGGGCAAACATTAAGCGATTTGTCGGTAACCATCGACGCTGATAAACGATTGTATGCATACAAATTCCCATATCCCTCCTTGCCTGGCATCTGGCTTGGAAATCCGTTCAATGCGGTTAAGGCCGGCTATATAGGGTTTTGGGAAAACAATCTGGTAATGGCAGAGAGTGTAAATGAAATTGCCTCTTATTTTCGAAGAATGAGCAACGGTGAAACCCTGGCAAAAGACATAGGATACCAAAAATTCATGATGGGCTCTGACAGCCGTGCCAATATTAATGTATTTTTAGATGTCGCACGTGGGTTTAATCTCGGAAAAGAAGTATTCCCGGCTTCTGTTTTCAGGCGTATGGATGGGAAAAGGGAGCATTTGCGCAGATTCAGGTATGCCGGCTGGCAGGTAATCAACTCAAAAGAGTTATTTTTTAACAATTTGATGCTGAGCTATAATGAAACTGCCGACGAAAGGATCCCATCATCGGGGCAGCCTGCACTGGGAGGCAAAGCCGCAATAAAACCACAACTGGTGATCAATCATGAGAACCGCCGTCAGCGCGAAATTATTGTACAGGATGAAAACAACATCCTCTATCTGATTTCTGCCGAAGGAAGCGTTAAGTGGAGCCTGGATCTGCAAAACAGGATTCTCAGTGAAATCCATCAGGTAGATGTATTAAAAAATGGGCGCTTACAGTATCTGTTCAATACGAAAGACAGAATCTACCTTGTCGACCGCAATGGGAATAATGTGGCTCCTTTTCCTGTGGTTTTACCGTCAGAAGCTACCAATGGCCTGGCTGTTTTTGATTACGACAGGACAAGGGATTACCGAATATTTGTGGCTGCAAAAGACAAGAGGATACTTCTCTATGATACTAAAGGGAAGGTGGTAAGTGGGTGGAAATTTGGCGTAACCCAATCTGAGGTGACCACCCCGGTAAAGCATTTCCGGATCTCAGGCAGGGACCATATCGTTTTCAAAGATGATAATAACCTGTACATTCATGACCGGCAGGGTGCTGTGAGGGTGAGGCATACGGTGAAGTTTGAAAGCTCTGGCAATCCTTTGGTTGGAGAAATGACCGGGAAACCAAAAATTGTTTTTACCGACAACAAAGGAATGGTCCATTACTTCTATTTTGATGGAAAACACGAAACCAAAGATGTGGGTAGATATTCGGCCAATCATCTGTTTACGGCCGGTGATCTTGATGGCAACGGGGCTGTTGATTTTGTATTTGCAGACGGAGACCAGCTTTCCGTGATTGACGAAACAGGAAAACGGTTGTTCTCTGAACGCATAAGGCAGGGAATAAGTCATTTGCCTGAACTGGTTACTCTCGACGGTAAAACACTCCAGGTTGGTATTGTTTCTGAAGGAAGTAACCGGCTTTTTCTCTTTAACTACGATGGGAGCCAGCACAAAAGCTTTCCTGTTACATCAGGCAGTCCATTTTCTGTTGGCAAACTCAATGAGTCAGGCAACGCAATTAGTCTGGTGGCTGTTGATGCAGAGGGGCGGATTTTTACGTTGCCCCTAAACTGACTTTCGGAAAGTATACATCAGGGAGCTACACCTGTTCTTATTAATAAGGCTGGAAAGCCACGATATCTTACCGAAGAATATTCCTTTAAAGATAGGGAAAGCCGACTTTTTGTACTTTTCACTCATAATAGAAATGTAAAAAGCATCGAAAGGCATTCTTTGGGACCGGATTAACCTGAAGCCTTCCCTGTGTCCCAATTTCTCAACATGTTGTGGCGAAAAGTGCCAAATGTGACGGGGAACATCCCAAGCCGCCCAATAGCTGCCGTAATGTTTGGCATCCCATGAAGAATTATTCGGCAATGCAATTACAAGTATTCCATCTGGTTTCAACAGCCTGGATATAATCTGCCAATATTGCCTGATGTTAGGGAGGTGTTCCATAACGTGCCAAAGGGTTATTGCGTCAAAAGAGGCGGGGGGCAATGAAAACAGGGCATCGTCAGGCAGAATATCCAGATTGCGGTGGTTTTTGGCAAATTCCCTGGCTTCAACACTCTTTTCTGTACCAGTTATCACCCAATTCTTTTGCTTCATGTATTGAAGGAAATACCCGGTACCTGCACCTATATCGAGAACTGTGCCTGTGTTCTTCCCTGAACATCTTCTTATACTGGTATACTTGCGATCAAGCATATAATCCCGCACAAAATGATATGCTCTGTTTACCAGTCCTTTGCGAGTATCGGAATGAGATATATAATCTTCAGATTTGTAATAATCCGATATTTCTGCATCGCCGGGTACATCAGCAGTAAGATGCATTCCGCATTTTATGCATGATTGAATGCGAAATTCCTTGTTAGTTACAAAGTAGTCGATGGCTTGGAATTCCATCTTGAACTGATGATATCCACAAACCGGACAGGCAACGGAATGCATTTCCATTATTGAAGGATTTTATTTTCCTGGCGATGACAGGTGTATCAGATGATCAACATGGCATCACCATAGGTTCCAAAGCGATAGTCATGTTTCAGGGCGACCCTGTACGCCTCCATCAGGAAATCGTAGCCTGCAAATGCTGAAACCATCATCAGTAAAGTGGAGAGCGGCAAATGGAAATTGGTGATCATCCTGTTAGCTACATTGAAGTCATAAGGAGGGAAAATGAACTTATTTGTCCATCCTTCGAAGGGTTTGAGCTGGCCCTGTGTTGAAACGGTGCTTTCCAGCGTTCTCATGACAGTGGTGCCAACTGCACAAATGTTTTTCCTGTCCTCTTTGGCTTGATTTACCCGGTTGCATGTTTCTTCAGGAACAAAAATCTGTTCTGAATCCATTTTGTGTTTGGTGAGATCTTCAACATCTACGCTTCTGAAATTCCCTAAGCCGACGTGCAGCGTAATATAAGAGAAATCGACGCCTTTTATTTCAAATCGCTTAAGAAGCTCGCGGCTGAAGTGTAATCCTGCAGTTGGAGCGGCTACCGCTCCTTCGTGCCTGGCAAAAATGGTCTGGTAACGTTCTCTGTCCTCGGGTTGCACCGGTCGGTTAATAAATTTCGGCAGAGGTGTTTCACCCAGGCTGTAGAGTGTTTTCTTAAATTCATCGTAGTTACCGTCGAACAGGAAACGTAAAGTCCGGCCGCGTGAGGTGGTATTATCGATTACCTCAGCAACCAGCATGTCGTTTTCGCCAAAATAAAGTTTGTTACCGATCCGGATTTTTCTTGCCGGGTCAACCAGGACATCCCAAAGCCGCTGTTCACGGTTCAACTCCCTAAGCAGAAAAACTTCAATTTCAGCCCCGGTTTTCTCCTTGTTCCCATATAAGCGTGCAGGAAATACCTTGGTGTCGTTGAAAATCATTACATCACCATCAATAAAATATTCAAGTACATCCTTGAAGACTTTATGCTCTATAGTACCCTTTTCCCTGTTAAGGACCATCAGCTTTGATTCATCTCTGTTCGCAACAGGGTGGAGCGCTATTTTTTCGTCAGGCAATTTGTATTTAAATTTCGATAACTTCATTTCAGCCATATCTTCAGCGTATTATTTGTTTATTTACTATTAAAATCTGAAAGTTTTATTTTTTCGAGAAAAGAATCAATGGATTCGGCTTCCTCAACTTTATAATTTCCACTTCTGGTACGCCTGAGATCTGTGAGGTAGGCGCCCGATTGAAGAGCGCTGCCCAAATCACGGGCCAAAGCTCTAATATATGTTCCTTTTCCGCAGGTTATGCGAAGTACCACCATAGGCAACACAAAAGATACCAGTTCAATTGATTTAATAACAATCTCTTTCGCCTTTAGTTCCAAGTCGTCACCTCTGCGGGCATGTTCATAGGCCCTTTTGCCGTCGATTTTTACAGCTGAGAATACGGGCGGAACCTGTAAAATGTTTCCTGTAAACTGATCAAAAGCTTCTGTAAGCAACTTTTTTGTGATATGGTCAGTTGAATATTGGAAATCTTCAAGGGTTTCCAGGTCAAAGGAGGGTGTTGTGGCACCCAGCTTTATGGTGGCAATATATTCTTTTTCCTGCGATTGAATTGATTCAATAAGCTTTGTGGCTTTGCCTGTGCAAAGAACCATGAGTCCGGTAGCAAGCGGATCGAGGGTGCCTGCGTGACCTACTTTCAGCTTTTTTAATTTAAGGTGACTATACAAAATATTGCGTACCTTTCTGACCAGGTCGAACGATGTCCAGCCATATGGCTTGTCAAACAATAAAATTTTTCCTTCTGTGTAGCTGAATGCTGCGGTTGATTCTGTCACCGACATGAATTTTGCCAATTATTTCCGTAAACCTTGATTTTCAGCCCGCAAAGATAGCAATAAGAGCTATAATAAGACAATATAATGCAAAATAAATCAGATTACCACGGGTTACTAACTTAATCATAACCTTACATGCTATAAGGCCGGAAATAAATGCAGATACAAATCCGATCAGCATGGGTGCAATTCCTATGCTCACTTCGTTTTTAAAATCTCCTTCCAGGAAATTCAGGGTAAACGCACCAATAATGGGGACAAGAACCATCAGGAAAGAGAATCTGGCTACTTCCTGGCGGTCGTTTTTCAGGAGAAGGCCGGTTGCAATGGTAGCGCCACTACGGGAAATCCCCGGAACCACGGCCAGAGCCTGCGCCATTCCGATGATAAAACTATGGGAGTAGCTGATTTTTCCATCCTGTTTTCCTTTTCTGAAATGTGCAAAGGAGAGCAATATAGCGGTAATTATGAGGCTAATGCCAACAATGGTAAGGCTGCCGGTGAAAATTGATTCTACATGGTCTTTCAGGAAGAGGCCGATAAAGGCTATAGGAAGGGCAGATATTATTATCCGGAGAATATATTTTGACTCCTCATTGTATTCAAACTTCAGAGCTCCTTTTGCTAGCTGAAGAATATCTTTATGAAACACCACTAAGGTACTTAGTACGGTTGCGGTGTGCACTACCACAGTAAAATTGAGGATTCCTACACTATGTACATCAAGAAAATAGCTGCCAAGCTCAAGGTGCCCACTTGAGCTAACGGGTAAAAATTCGGTTAATCCCTGAATTAACCCTAAAATAAGTGCTTGGAATTCAGTCATGAAGGGAGTGAACGAATCTATTTGTCGGATTTGCTGCGTTTCATAATCGCATATATCTGAAACATGAAGCCAAACAAAAGAATCATGGGGGCCAGAGTTACTCTTCGAAAATTAAAAATATCGTGATTGAAAACCTCCGGATCATCGCTGCTTCCACCCGCCAATAAAATAAAGCCCAGAACAATTATCCCAAAACCAATGGCCATTAGTCGATAGTTCTCAGGTCCCAGAGGAAATTTCGGGTTGTCGTTTATTTTGTGATTCTTATTTCTCATTTGCACATTGATTTTTCGCCTGCCAAAGATAAAGAATTAATAAAACAATTCGTCAAATTTCATTTTCAGGAAACGGTTAACCGCCAGATAGGTTGATAACCAGGAAAGAAATACGCCGGCAACGAATACCACTGCCAGGACCAATCCAAGAACCAGTATATCGTCGAGATTGATTATTCCGCTCAACTCCTTTTTATAGGTCAGCATGAGGGCGGCGAGTAAGATGCCCGACAAGACAGCTCCGTAAATCCCAAAAACAATACTTTTCCTGACAAACGGTTTTCTCACAAAGCCGCGGGTAGCACCAACCAGGAGCATGTTGTTAATAATAAACCTTTGCGCATAAATGGAGATCCGTATGGTATTATTGATCAATACACTGAATACAAAGATCATTAAACCGCTGAATATCAGTAAAAAAATACTTATTTTTCTGACATTCTCATTGATTACGGATACCAGGCTGCGTTGGTAAAACACTTCTGTAACCTGAGGCAGTTTTAAGAGGTTGCTTTCAAGCGACGCCAGGCTGTCAGCATGAGTATATTCTGAGAAAAGCTTTATTTCCAATGTGGCAAACAGGGGGTTAAATCCCAAAAAGCCGGTGAAGTCTTCCCCAAGTTCGTCCTGAAGTGTTTTGGCGGCTGTTTCTTTATCTATGTACAGAACCTCTTTTGCAAAAGGTTCCGCACTCAACATTTTTTCGAGCCGAAGTATTTCTGCCTCTCTGAGATCGTCCTGCAAGACAAGGGTGAATCCGATTTTTTCACGTACATAATCATTCAACCGGCCGGCGTTCAGCAGGATCAATGCCAGCAAACCCAGTAAAAACAGCACCAGTGTTATACTGACAGTGGACGTCAGGTAGGATGTAAAAATCCTTTTTCGTAATCTTTTTGGCTTCGGTTTGGCCATATATTTAATAAAATTTGAACCGAAACAAAAGTAGCGAAAAATATTTTGTGACGTAATAAAACACCTTACATTAACGCAACTGTACCTTATTTGAAGAAAATCAATTTTTTAACTGCTGAATCATTGCATATTAAAAAAAAGAAAATACTTTTGCAGTCCGATTATTATCCGTACTTGCTAATTGCATAATAAGCTGATTTACATGTTGATGCATTAAGTTATGAACATGCCCGATGTGAATAACGTTAATTTCGGTATGTAACAGCCAGGAATTGTTGAATTAAAATTAAAAAAGACAAGTGGATACACTGAGTTATAAGACTGT
>CAYMXK010000001.1:0-47651 GCA_964393915.1 uncultured Prolixibacteraceae bacterium | reverse complement strand
CAGAAATTATTTTCATAGCTGATATAAAATTGTGTACTTTGTGTTTACTTTGCGGGCATCAGAGTCTCTTATTATTAATGGAGGTAGAAATGTGTAAAAAAGGTATAATACTTGCAATCTTTTATACTGTATCGGTGAGCTGGCATGCAGTTCCTGTTATGTCACAGACCACGCCTGCCTTCTCCGACGAGATTATACTCTACCGCGGAGAGCGGTTTATGCCATTTATTGATGGACCAATAGAAGAGAATTCGTTTTCTTCGCCTGATTTTACCCGTCAGCAACTCAGAATGGTTGGTGCAATGAGGGAGAATCTTGTGAAAGCATCAGCTGTAATGAAAGCCTGCGAACTTTTCCATCCGCCGCAGGGATTTAAGCTGTCGGTTCAGTCCAATACACTGCCGCCTGTTGAGTTTCATAATAACGAATCACTCAGTGGTTCGTTAAGGTTGGAATTATTTGTTACCATGGTCTGCAATGAACGGCCCTGTTACGATAAAAAAACCGATGCATCGGTGACACTGATTTTTAATGATCCCACACAACTGGCTGCCATCCATGTAATGGATGACATTTGGTTGCAGCCCCGGAAAATCTCTGATTTTTATGGTCACCCGGTATACAAACTTTACAGCGGAAGCCGGGAAATAACAGTTGTAAGTAATAGTGAAGTGCCTCTTTATGTGCCGGTTATGCGTGAGGATTTTATTATGACCCTGATCGGGCACTTTGCTGCAATCATTTCTGAAGATGAGCAGCTGGCATCGCTCCCGAAGGCAAAGGATAAGCTTCTGTCATTATCTGAAGAGGAGCGGGCGGAACGCAATTCGGAATTCGATAAGGCTTATGCCAGCATGTTCCGTTTTGATCCTCTGCTGGCACGTAAATTAAAGGATAATTTTGAGGAAGCGGAGAGAAGACTCTCCGAAGCACAATCTGACACCTCTTTATCGATTACCCAGGCTCAGTTTGTCAATATGCAGGTAAATGTCTGGCGTGAAGCTGTAAGGAAGCTGCGTGCTGAACTAAATGCCATGAGCCCGTCTGAACGGCGTTCACAGGCGCACTGGTCTGAATCGGAGCAAATGAATACATCGGGTTTAACTCCCCCCGGTTACCCTGGTTCCCATCCTGTTGCCCGGATAAATCCCCTGATAATTGATAACTCCCGCCCAAATACCGATATTCAGCTTATTACCATTGAATGGGGGGTGGACATTGCTCCTTATGCCACCTTTAAACAGGGCCGGAGCCTGCAGTACAATAAGCTGTTTGAACTTAGTCAGTGCGAAGATGTCTGGAAACAAATCCTTGAATTGGTAAATGATATCAGTGAGTAGACTTTATGGCCATTCTTCTTGCCACAAGACTGATATAAAACAACTGAAAGGCGTGATAGATCATAACAGGTAGAAGATAAACTCCTGCACCACTGATACCTGTAAATAAGACACTTGCAAAAACAGATCCATGAACCAACGATTTTTTTGACCCGGCAAACTGAAGGGTTACCCTGTCCTGATATGAAAATTTCATCCAGTTGGCTATGAATCCCGTAAAATTCATCACTACAAAATAGAGCACGATCACAATGGCGAATAATACTGTCAACACCCACACACTTACCGATGAAAATAGTCCTGCCATAAAAGAATGGCTAAACGATTCATACACAATCAGCAGGATAATGGTTTTGTCGAACGCTGCCAGCTTCCTGCTGTGGCGGTTCACCCATCTCACAAAAAAACGGTGAAGCCATAACCCGGCAACTACCGGCACGATTATCTGCATAACCAGCTGGAGTATTACATTGGAAAAATCGAAACCGGCAGCGCTTGTCGCCAGAAAAAGCCCCATCCAGAAGGGGGTCATTACGATACCGATTATCCCGGAAATGCTTGCGTTGAAAATTGCTCCCGGGATGTTACCTCCGGCAATGGAAACCATAACCACAGAAGAGGAAACGGTCGACGGCAGTGCTGCCAGGAATAGCATTCCCATCCAGAATATTTCGAGGCTGGTGCCTTTAAATAAAGGATAAAAAGGAATTATAAGCAGCGGGAAGAATAGGAAAGTAGTTGACTGAATAGCCAGGTGCATCTTCCAGTTGCTCATGCCCTGTCTTAGTTTTTCAGGATCCAGCTTTAGTCCGTAAAAGAAAAATATCAGAACAACCCCAATGTCAATTATAAGACCCAGGTTTACAGTATGTGTTCCCATGCCAACACCCGGCAAGAGCCAGGCAGCAAGGATCATCATCAGCAAGCCGGCAATAAACCAATCGGCGATAAATTTTTTCATATTGGGTGTTGAGTCATTACCTTAATTTCCCCCGGCAACAGGCCGGACTTCCCCTTTTGAAATTGATTGCCGGCAGACACTCTTTCTTCAGGACAGCATTCCCTTCACTTTTTCAAGCGCCTCAATAAATCGGTCAATCTCCTCTATGGTATTGTAGATGCCAAAACTGATCCGGACGGTTCCCGGAATCTGATAATGTTCCATAACAGGATCGGCGCAGTGGTGACCTGTGCGGACAGCTATCCCCATTTTATCGAGCAACATCCCGATGTCATAAGGATGAATACCTTCAATATTGAAGGCGATTACCCCTGACTTTTCCGGACTGTTTCCGAATATACGCAGGCCTTCCATCTGCAGAAGTTTAGCCGTGGCGTAATTCAGTAACTCCTTTTCGTGCGCGGCAATTTCATTTATTCCTATGCCTGAAATAAAACTGAGTGCAGCACCCAGTCCAACCACTCCTGTGATGTGTGGGGTACCTGCTTCAAACTTGTATGGTATTTCATTGAAAGTAGTTCCATTGAAACTAACCTCCGAAATCATTTCTCCACCGCCCTGGTAGGGTGGCATCGCCTCGAGCAGCTCTTTTTTGCCATAGAGTATGCCTACCCCGTTGGGGCCATAGATTTTGTGTGAGGAGAAGGTATAAAAATCTGCATCCAGGTCCCTGACATTAACGGGAATGTGCTGTGCTGCCTGTGCTCCGTCGACCAATAATTTTACACCCCTGGAATGGGCAATTTCAGCTATTTTTTTAATTGGATTAATGGTTCCAAGCACATTGGATACATGCGCCACTGCAATCAGCCGGGTACGGTCATTGATCAGGCCGGGGAGAAGATCTGTTCTGAGCTCCCCATTATCGTCGAAAGGCAGTTTCACTACTTTGGCCCCTTTGCGTTGCGCAAGAAGTTGCCATGGAACAATATTGGAATGGTGTTCCATTTCCGACACGATAATTTCGTCGCCGGGCTGAATAAAAGCTTCTCCAAAAGAGAAGGCAACGAGATTTATGCTTTCTGTGGAGCCTTTGGTAAAAATTATCTCTTCTTTTTGACTGGCGCCAATAAAATCGGCAACCTGTAACCTCACGGCCTCAAAATCGGCAGTAGCCTTGTCGGCCATAAAGTGAGCCGCCCTGTGGATATTCCCGTAGTAATCGATAGTTAGCCTGCGCTCTGCCAGCATCACGTCAACCACCTTCTGCGTGGAAGCTGCGCTGTCAAGATATATCAGGGGTTTCCCATAAATCTTCTGTTTAAGGATCGGGAATTGATTGCGTATTTCATTTATATCGATTGGCATGGACATGAAGATCTCATCATTCACAATGGTAAGCACAATCGTGGCAACGGCTCACATCACCCCTCAATCGCTTATCGATCAGTTCGTTGATACGGTCGCGCAATGGTTCTACCTTTAGGTTTTGCACTACTTCGTAGGAGAAGGCATTCATCATCATCAGGCGGGCTTGTTTTTCCTCAATACCTCGACTTCTGAGATAAAACAGCGCCTCCTCGTCGATCTGCCCAATGGTTGCCCCATGGCTGCATTTCACATCATCGGCCTCGATAATGAGCTGTGGCTTGGTTTGCATTTGTGCCTTATCGGAGAGCAGAAGGTTGTTGTTGCGCTGGAATGCGTTTGTCTTTTGAGCGTCCCGACGCACATTTATCCTGCCTGAAAATGCCCCGGTGGATTCGTCGTCAAGAACATTCTTATACAGCTGATTACTCTGACAATGCGGCATGGCATGCACAAGTTGTGTAAAATTGTCGACATGTTGCTTGCGGTCGAGAAATGCCATACCATAAACGTTGGCTTCTCCGTTTTCTCCGTCAAGGATGACCTTCAGGTTATTGCGGATAAGTCCGCCATGCAGGGTGATGGTATTGGTATTGGCCTGGGAATTCTGTTGCTGGTGAACAAAAACAGAGTTTACAGAGGCCGAATTATTGTGTTGATTTTGAACAGTATAGTAATTGACTACTGCATTCTCCCCGACAAAAATCTCGGTGGTTGAGTTGCTGAGGTAGTTGTGCAGGTTAAGGGTGTGGTCACATAAAATCAGGGTTACCTCAGCGCCGGGTTCCACGATTACCATGTTACGCTGGGTAACATAGGTGTCTCCTGAGGATTGCAGAAGATTAATAATCTGTATGGGTTTATCTATCCGGGTGTTTTTCGGCACATGAAGAAAATATCCGTCACGGGCAAAAGCGGTGTTCAGGGCAACCATCGGATCTGCGGCTGTGTCGGCCAATGTTCCGTAATATTTGCTGAACAATCCGGAATTGCCGGCGGCAGCTTCTTCAAGGCTTTGGAGTGTAACCCCCATGGGTAAAATACCTTCCGGGCTTACTTCAGGATAAAACCAGCCGTTTAAGATGGTTACCAGATGGGTATCAAGTTGCGGAACGTCGCATTTGAACATTTCTTCAATATGAAAACCTTCAACCTGCCTCTGGTGCACAAACTGATACTCACGCGAGAATACCGGCTGGAGGTTGGTATACTTGTAGTTCTCCGTTTTTCTTGTCGGTATCCCCTGCGCTACAAAATCACGGAAGGCCTTTTTCCTGGGTTCATTCAATGCTTCCGGACTGCCTTTGAGCAAGATGTCTTCCGTCTCACGGAAATGGCCTGCCAGCCGCAGTGAAAGATCATTATTTTCTGTTATTACACTCATAGCTGATCTCCGTTTTCTTTTTTAATCCATTCATAGCCTTTCTCTTCAAGGAGCAACGCCAGTTCTTTTCCGGCCGATTTTACGATCCGGCCTTTGTACAATACATGAACGTGGTCTGGTATGATGTGATCAAGCAAGCGCTGGTAATGGGTTACCAGAATGGTTGCATTTTCAGGGGTTCTCAGGGCATTCACGCCGTGGGCGACAATTTTTAAAGCATCGATGTCGAGCCCTGAATCCGTTTCATCAAGGATGGAAAGTTTGGGTTCCAGCAATGCCATCTGGAAGATTTCGTTCTTTTTCTTTTCACCACCTGAGAACCCTTCGTTCACAGAGCGGTTGGTAAGTTCTGTGTCCAATTCGACCATGGCCTTTTTTTCGCGCATCACTTTGAGGAATTCCCCTGCAGTCAGGGGTTTTTCACCTTTGAACTTGCGGTGTTCGTTCAATGCCGTTTTCAGGAAGTTAACCATGGGTACTCCCGGAATTTCCACCGGATACTGAAAACTAAGGAAAATTCCCTTGCGGGCACGGTCCTCAGGTGCCATTTCCAGCAAATCCTCTCCTTCATAATAAATTTCACCGGCAGTGATTTCATATTCGTCTTTTCCAGCCAAGACATTGGCCAGGGTACTTTTCCCTGACCCGTTGGGTCCCATAATGGCATGTATCTCGCCCGGTTTTATTTCCAGGTTGATCCCGTTTAAAATTTCTTTTCCTTCGATGGAAACACAAAGATTTTTTATTGATAGCATAATGTTGTTATTCTGTTGTTACGTTATTTTGATACTCTCTTGCCTAAGCCGGAGGACATACAAAAAATTGGATGCACCGGCAGCCGGCATTGGATTTTCTGTTTATCCGACACTTCCCTCCAGGCTGATGGCCAGTAGTTTTTGTGCTTCTACGGCAAATTCCATTGGAAGTTTGTTTAATACTTCGCGGGTATACCCGTTTACGATCATACCAATGGCATCTTCTGTGGAAATACCCCGCTGGTTGCAGTAGAAAATCTGGTCTTCACCAATTTTTGATGTAGTAGCCTCGTGCTCCACTATTGAAGATTTGTTCCCTACCTCAATGTAAGGGAAGGTATGGGCGCCGCACCGGTCACCCATCAGAAGGGAGTCGCACTGCGAAAAGTTTCTTGAATTTATGGCCCCGGGCATCACTTTTACCAATCCACGGTAGGAGTTATCGCTTACCCCGGCTGATATCCCTTTAGATACAATTACGCTCCTGGTATTCTTTCCGATATGAATCATCTTGGTGCCTGTGTCGGCCTGCTGGTGATGGTTGGTAAGTGCCACGGAATAAAACTCACCTACAGAATTGTTGCCCAACAAGATGCAGCTCGGGTATTTCCAGGTTATGGCCGAACCGGTTTCAACCTGTGTCCAGCTGATTTTTGAAGCTTCGCCCCGGCAAATCCCTCGTTTGGTTACAAAGTTATAGATTCCCCCTACGCCATTTTTATCGCCGGGATACCAGTTCTGAACGGTACTGTATTTTACCTCAGCCCCATCAAGGGCAATAATTTCCACAACTGCTGCATGAAGCTGATTCTCGTCGCGCATCGGTGCCGTACATCCTTCAAGATAGCTGACATAGCTGTTGTCGTCGGCAATGATGAGCGTGCGTTCAAACTGACCGGTATTGGCGGAATTTATTCTGAAATAGGTGGAAAGTTCCATCGGGCAGCGCACCCCTTTCGGGATGTAGCAAAACGATCCGTCGCTGAACACGGCCGAATTGAGTGCTGCGAAATAATTGTCGCCAATGGGAACTGCATTCCCGATGTACTTGCGGACCAGGTCGGGATGTTCCTGCAGCGCATCACTGAACGAGCAAAAAATAATGCCCTTTTCTGCCAGGGTTTCCCTGAATGTGGTCTTCACTGAAACACTGTCGATTACCGCGTCTACAGCAACTCCTGCAAGGTGCTTCTGCTCCTCCAGGGGAATACCCAGCTTATTGAAAGTCTCCAGTAATTCAGGGTCAACTTCGTTGAGACTTTCGTACTGTGGTTTCTTTTTAGGCGCTGCATAGTAGCTGATGGATTGAAAATCGATCGGTGGAATTTTGAGGTAAGCCCAGTCGGGCATCTCCATTTTCAGCCACTTCCGATATGCATTCAGCCTGAACTCGAGCATGAATTCAGGTTCATTTTTTTTTAGTGATATCATGCGGACAACATCCTCGCTCAATCCTATGTCGATGATGTCTGTCTCAATATCGGAGAAGAACCCATACTGGTATTCGCGTTGGGTTACTTCCTGTAATAATTTATCTTGTTCTTCCATTATAATACCTGTTAATTGTTAAAGTTATCCGGGTGAACCTTAAATGTTGGGCATGACCCCCGGAGATTCTAAAACTATTTAATCAAAAATAGTTTATCCATGCTTTGCCGGATATCATTAGAACATCCATTGAAACATATGGTTTGCAAAGATACAAAATTAAGGATACTTTTGCCTTGAACCGTATTCATTAAATACCTTTTTATCCTAATTTAACATGGAAGAGACCAGACGAAATTTGAGCATAGAAACAATAGGCGAATTTGGCCTGATTAATCATCTTACCAAAAATATAGAGTTGCAAAACAGCAGCAGTGTGAAGGGAGTAGGCGACGATGCTGCCATACTGGAATTTGGAAATGAGGCAGTGGTTGTGACTACCGATCTTCTGACTGAAGGTGTGCATTTCAATCTGATGTATGTTCCTTTGAAACATCTTGGATACAAGGCAGTGGTGGTGAACCTCAGCGATGTATATGCAATGAACGCCACTCCGAAGCAGATCACGGTCAGCATAGCTCTTTCCAGACGTTTTAACCTCGAGGCGGTTGAACAGATTTATGAGGGAATTCATTCAGCCTGCAGGAACTATGGCGTAGATCTTGTAGGTGGAGACACCACATCATCGCTTACCGGGTTGACTATCAGCATAACTGCCATCGGATCGGGCCGACTGGAGGATATGGTGTACAGATCAGGAGCGCGTGTCAATGATTTGCTTTGTGTTACCGGCGATCTTGGTGGTGCATACATGGGCTTGCAGCTGTTGGAACGGGAAAATGAGGTGTTTAAGGTAAACTCCAATACCAAGCCGCATCTTGAAGGATATGATTATATACTGCAGCGCCAGCTGATGCCCGAAGCCCGAAAGGACATGGTTGAGGCTTTCCGGAAAATGGAGATCAGGCCTACATCCATGATTGATATTTCCGATGGTTTGTCGTCTGAAATATTGCATCTGTGTAAAAACTCTGGTACCGGCTGTCACCTGTTTGAAGAGAAAATTCCTTATGATGAACAGACAAAGGCGATGGCCCTGGAGTTTAACATCAATCCTCTGGTGGCGGCGCTTAACGGGGGCGAAGACTACGAATTGCTCTTTACCGTTCCGTTGTCGGACTATGAAAAGATTGTCAATGATCCTGATATTACAGTAATAGGGCACATGACTGCGTATGAGGAGGGAGCCATGTTGGTTACTGCCGGTGGTTCTTTAATTCCCCTTATGGCCCAGGGATGGAATCATATGCGTTAAGCATTTAACTTTTCTCTGAGAGCCTGTCCCGTCCAGGAGTTTTCTGTTATCACGAGTTCTTCAGGAGTTCCTTCGAAGACGATAAACCCTCCCTTGTCGCCCCCGTCGGGGCCGAGATCGATGATCCAGTCAGCAGATTTAATAATATCCAGGTTATGTTCGATGATGATAATGGAATGCCCGCGCTCCATCAAGGCATGGAAAGAATCGAGCAATTTTCGGATATCATGAAAATGAAGTCCGGTGGTAGGCTCATCAAATATAAATAGGGTAGGGGAATCTTTTTCCTTTACAAGGAAGGAAGCGAGTTTCACGCGCTGGCTTTCTCCTCCCGACAGGGTACTTGATGATTGGCCAAGTTTCACGTAACCAAGTCCGACATCCTGCAGGGGCTGGAGTTTTTTTACGATTTTCCTTTCAGTGGAGGTCTTTCCATTACTAAATAACTCAATAGCCTGGTTCACTGTCTGGTTGAGGATATCATCAATGGCATGGCCGTTGTATTTTACATCGAGCACTTCTTCCTTGAAACGTTTGCCACTGCAGCTTTCACAGACCAGGTAAACATCTGCCAGGAACTGCATTTCCACTTTGATGCTTCCTTCACCCTGGCACTCTTCACAACGGCCTCCATCCACGTTAAATGAAAAATGTGAAGGATTAAGTCCCTGGTATTTGGCAGCCTGCTGATCGGCAAAAAGTTTTCTTATTTCATCATAAGCTTTCAGGTAGGTTACAGGGTTGGACCTTGAACTTTTTCCGATGGGATTCTGGTCAACGTATTCAATGGCAGTGATTAAATGCGTGTCTCCCAGAACTGCATCATGATGTCCGGTGCGTTCTCCATATCCCCCCAGTATTTTTGTAAGGGCAGGATACAGGATTTTTGAGACCAGCGAGGATTTTCCCGATCCGCTGACACCTGTAACCACCGTTATGGTATTCAGTGGGAATTTTACCCTCAGGTTTTTCAGGTTGTTTTCCCTGGCACCCACAATTTCAAGAAAATTGCTCCACTTCCTGCGGTAAGCGGGCAACGTAATTTTCTCCCTGCCCGTTAGGTAATCTGCAGTAAGACTTCCTGTACTGTTTACCAGTTCGTCGTGATTTCCCTGGAAAACAACCTCTCCGCCGAGACGGCCGGCAAGAGGGCCCATATCGATAATGTGGTTGGCCGCCCGCATGATTTCTTCATCGTGTTCGACCACAAGGACCGTGTTTCCCAGCTTTTTCAACTTCTGAAGCACACCAATTAACCTGTTTGTATCGCGGCTGTGCAGGCCAATGCTGGGTTCATCGAGGATATAAAGGGAGCCAACCAGGCTGCTGCCCAGTGAAGTAGCCAGATTAATGCGCTGCGATTCCCCACCCGAAAGGGTTGAGGACAAACGGTTTATGGTCAGATATCCCAGACCTACGTCACAAAGAAAGGTTATCCGGTTGCGTATCTCAATCAGCAACCTTCGGGCTATTTTTTCATCATGTTCAGGCAGGTTAAGCCCATCAAAGAATAGTTGCAGCGTGGAAATTGGCATTAAAACTATGTCCTGAATCGATTTTCCACCAACTTTGACATAGCCGGCCTCCTTTTTTAACCGGCTTCCCCTGCAATCGGGACAAATTGTTTTTCCCCTGTAGCGGGAAAGCATCACTCGGTATTGAATTTTGTATGTTTGCTCTTCAAGATGCCTGAAGAATTCGTTCAAACCCCTGAAATGGCTGTTGCCGGTCCACAGCAGTTGTCTCTGTTCTTCAGTTAGTTCATAGTAAGGCTTATGAACTGGAAAGTTAAACTTAGCTGCTGCATATACCAACCTGTCCCGCCACTCCTTCATTTTTTCGCCTTTCCAGCACATAATGGCATCCTGGTATACGGAGAGCGACTTATTGGGCACGACAAGGTCTTCGTCGATACCGATTACCTTGCCATAGCCTTCGCAAAGCGGGCATGCGCCTACCGGGTTATTAAAGCTGAACATGTGCACCGATGGTTCTTCAAACTCAATGCCATCGGCTTCGAATCTGCTGGAGTAGCTTTTAACAGTTACTTCCGGAGTGGTATAGACCTTAATTGTGCATTCGCCTCCACCTTCAAAAAAGGCAGTTTGGACTGAATCGGCCATTCGGTTCATGGTGTCCTCGTCGTTGGCTGCCTGCACCCTGTCGATCACCACATTGCACTCCCCCTTGCAAAAGCCGGTGTTCTTTTCTGAAAGCAACTGATCGATGCGGAATATTTCATTTCCGGTTTCGAGTCGTGTAAAACCCTGCTGGAGCAATAATTCCGCCTCCTGCAGCAGTGTTCTTCCGTTTTTGGGATGAAGTGGGGCAGCAATCAATATCCTGGTGCCTGTTTCGAAGGAAAGCATATAGTCGACCACATCACTGACTGTATTTCTTGAAACCTCAATACCTGTGATGGGAGAAATTGTTCTTCCTACCCTGGCATAGAGAAGTTTCAGGTAATCGTAAATTTCGGTGGAGGTGCCCACAGTTGACCGGGGATTGCGGGTGTTTACCTTCTGTTCGATGGCGATTGCCGGAGGAATTCCCTTGATATAGTCAACATCCGGTTTGTCGATCCGTCCCAGAAATTGGCGGGCGTACGCCGATAAACTCTCTACATACCGGCGTTGCCCTTCGGCAAACAGAGTGTCGAAGGCCAGCGATGACTTCCCTGAACCTGAAACCCCGGTGACAACAATAAATTGGTTTCTGGGGATTAAGATATTGATATTCTTTAAGTTATGAACTCTGGCTCCCTTGATTTCAATATTAGGGGATATATTATTTTCTGACATTACTAAAATAAAATTTAAGGATGAAAAAAAATTTGTATTTCTCCTGAAAAAGTTTCATTTTTACATCGTGCAAAATTAGCAAATTGTTTCACTCATTTAAAACTGATTGCCTATTGACATAAGCTTTACTTTTTGTTACCTTAAAAAAATAGAAAGTAATGTTCAAAGCGGATAATTTGAACGACAATGAACTCGTTCAGCTTTTTGTCAATGGTGATCATTCATCCATCGAAACCTTAATAAACCGTCACAAGAACAGGGTATATTCCTATATTCTGTTAATAGTGAAAAACCAGGATCTGGCCCAGGATATCTTCCAGGATACCTTCATTAAGGTTATCCGGTCTCTTAAGCATGGCAAGTACGTTGAAAACGGAAAATTTATTTCCTGGGTTTTACGGATTGCACACAATCTCATCATCGATCATTTTCGCAGGGAAAAACAGAATGCAACCATCTCGAATGACAGTTTTGAGAACGACATTTTTAATTCCTGTAAATTTTCTGATGAAAACATTGAGGATCAATTGGTGATGAATCAAATTCTTTTTGAAGTGAAAGAACTGATACGGGAATTACCCGAAGACCAGCAGCAGGTTATACATATGCGACACTATATGGGACTAAGCTTCAAGGAGATCGCAGATCAGACCGATGTGAGCATTAATACGGCACTGGGGAGAATGCGGTACGCTTTGATAAACCTTCGGAAAATCATTGAAAAGAAAAAACTTACACTTACCCGTATTTAACCAACGTTAACACAATATTAACTTTAGGGCACCGTTATTTTAATAAAATAATTCAGTGCCTATGAATGAAATGTCTACGTTGATTTTTCTTGTCAATAAAATTAAAGCAGAGTTAAAAAATTCAGACTTTGATGGGTATTCCGGTTATGAAGAATATCCGCACGACATTCGGGAAGATGCTTCACCGCCTGAGAGTGTGGTAAATGTCATCCTGAACTTTGCCCGGTCGCTGGAGGTTACAAAATCTCAATCGGTCGGAGAAATAGAATGGGTTCTCAACTAAAAATCCCGGGACATTTGTCCCGGGATTTTTTTTTATACCTCCCTTAAATTTTTTTCCTGAAGTTGTATTTGGTAAATATTAAAGTGATATATTTGTGATATTAAAATGATATCATAAAAAACCACATTATGGAAAAGAAATTTACACCTGCATCCGGCTACTTTTTTGTACTCATAGAGTTAGTACTACTGGTAGTCATTGTTTTAGGCTTCATGAGAGGCATGATTATTCCTGCAGCAATAACGGTTATTGTTTTTGCGTTTCTTGCGCTTGGCTTTCTGGTTGTCAACCCCAATGAAAGCTCTGTTCTGGTTCTTTTCGGAGCCTATAAGGGAAGCATTAAAACCAACGGTTTTTATTGGGTAAACCCGTTTCTGGTGAAAAAGAGATTCTCCCTGAGGGCACGCAATATCGATTCAGATCCCATCAAGGTTAACGACAAGATCGGCAATCCCATTATGATTGGCGTTGTTCTTGTCTGGCGGGTTCAGGAAACGTTTAAGGCAGCTTTCCAGGTCGATGATTATGAGCATTTCGTTAATATTCAGACGGAAGCAGCCATAAGAAAGCTGGCAGGACTTTATCCATATGATAATTTTGAGGATCATGAGGCTGAGGTTACTCTAAGAAGCGGGGGAGAAGAGGTTAATGACCAGCTGGAAAGGGAATTGACGGAAAGACTGAGCATAGCCGGGGTGGAAGTGATGGAAGCCCGGATCAATTACCTTGCCTATGCCCAGGAAATTGCCCAGGCTATGCTTAAAAGGCAACAGGCATCTGCCATTGTGGCTGCGCGTTTTAAAATTGTTGAGGGTGCAGTCAGTATGGTCGAGATGGCCCTGGCTGAGTTGAGCAAAAAGGATATCGTACAGCTCGATGAGGAGAAGAAAGCATCCATGGTGAGCAACCTAATGGTTGTTCTTTGCGGTGACAAGGAAACTACGCCAATAGTAAATGCCGGCACATTGTATTAATAAAGCATGAACAAAAAGAAAACATTTGCATTACGCGTCGACGCTGAATTGCTGGCTGCCATTGAAAAATGGGCTTCGGATGAATTCCGCAGCACAAACGGGCAGCTTGAGTGGATTATTCACAGGGCGTTAAAAGAGGCTAAACGTTTAAAAAAGGATGCAGATGGACCTCAGCAAGCTTAAAAAAATACGATATGAAACGACCATGAATAATCTGAAATCACACACGTGAAACATTGAAATTTTCATGGGAGTTACATCGAATACCTTTAAAAACTAACAATTTGAGAGAGATGAAAAATGTTTTGGTTGTATCAGCTATCTTTTTTCTCTTCCTTCATTCTGTCGCACAAGAAATTGAAGGGCAATGGAACGGTGTGTTGAAATTGCCGGGAGGGCAGCTGCGCGTAGTATTTAACATTGAAAAAACGGCAGATGGTTATTCCGCTACCATGGACAGTCCGGATCAGAATGCCTATGGCCTTAAAGCCACATCAGCCGATTTTAACGATGGTGTGCTTCTGATAAAGCTTACTGAATTAATGATCGAATATTCAGGCAATTACGCAGGTGATAGTATCAAAGGTTCTTTTAAGCAAGGGGGAATGTCGTTTCAGCTTGATCTCAGCAGGAATGTTATCGGGAAGGCCATTTATAAGCGGCCCCAGGAGCCGGTGGAACCTTATCCTTACCATGCAGAGGAAATAGTTTTTATAAACAAAACTGACCAGATTAGACTGGCCGGAACATTGACCTGTCCGGAAGGAGATGGCCCTTTCCCTGCGGTGGTGCTCATAAGTGGCAGTGGTCCGCAGAACCGTGATGAGGAAATAATGGGACATAGGCCTTTCCTGGTTATTGCTGATCATCTTACCCGGAATGGAATATCCGTCCTCCGTTTTGATGACCGCGGGACTGCCCAATCCGAAGGTGTTTTTGTCACGGCCACATCTGTAGATTTCAGCAGGGATGCCGGGGCAGCCGTTGAGTATCTGAAAACACTCGGAAAGATAAACCATAAACAGATAGGCCTTATCGGACATAGTGAGGGAGGAATAATTGCACCCATGCTGGCCAGCCGGTCAGCTGATGTGGCATTTATCGTTCTGCTTGCGGGTTCAGGTATTCCCGGAGATGAATTGTTGGTGCTTCAAAATCAGTTGATTGGAAAGGCGCATGGCTTAACGGATGAATATCTGAAGCATGCTGACCTGCTCAACAAGGGAGCGTTCGCCATACTGAAGGAATCCAGTGACCCTGTGTTCCTGGCTGAATCTCTTGATGCCTATTTCAGGAAGAACATCGGGAATCTCCCTGAATCGCAACGGCCGGATGGTGATGGCCTGGATAAATATATTGCGTCGATGGTCGGCCAACTTGTAAATCCCTGGATGCAGTTTTTTATTAACCACCATCCTGCAACGGACCTTGAAAAGGTTAAATGCCCGGTTTTGGCCATCAACGGCGAGCTCGACCTGCAGGTTCCTCCAAAAGAAAATCTTGCTGCCATTGAGAATGCATTAAGAAAAGGCGGCAATCTGCAGTTTACCACCCTGGTTATGCCGGGGTTGAACCATTTGTTTCAGGAATGTCAGACAGGATTGCCTGCTGAGTATGCCCGGATCGAACAAACCTTCTCGCCTGAGGCATTGAACAAAATTACGTTGTGGATCAAGGAGAACATAAAATAGTGATCGAAATAATCTTTACAGCCATACAACATGAATGCAAAAAGTTATGCCTGTCCTAAATGTGGGGGTAAAAAAGCAGAAATAGACAATATCAGGACAACCGGCTCGGGTTTTACCCGCTATTTCAATATTCAGAACCGTAAGTTTACAGCAGTTAGCTGCACCCATTGCGGATTCACCGAATTTTACAAAGCCAGCCGAACTTCAGGAGCCAGCAATATTCTTGATTTTATCACAGGTTAAATGCCTGATAAAGAGTGTGATTAAAAAAATGGCAGACCTGTAAGCCGGGTTCTGTTTCCCTTTGCCGGATGGCAAAGGGACCTCTATCATTTATCTGGCCCCGCCATCGCTGACGGGATCTTGCAACCTACCCCTCCCGGCAACCGTTGGCCCTAAGGCCGCCGGAAGCAAAGCGGGCCGCCTTGCCTTTCGACCGGGATATATTTGGTCTTGCAACCCATGAGACGTACGGCCGGGAATGTCACCACCCCGCCGGTGCGCTCTTACCGCACCTTTTCACCCTTGTCCCGTCATCGTCAGATGACGGGACGGTTATTTTCTGTTACGTTGCTTCGGACTTACGCCCGTCTTCCCGTTAGGAAGCATGGTGCCCTTTGTTGCCCGGACTTTCCTCTCCGGTTCCCGGGTTACCGGGGTGACCGGAGCGATAGAGCGGTCTGCCGCTGCAAAGGTAGGGTTTTATTCCGTTTTTAATTTGCTGTATTTCTTTGTGGTAAAAATTTCAAAAACAGAGAACCACAGAGAACCACGGAGAAGGCATAGAACCACAGAGATTATATGATTAATAATTTGATTGAAACTTAGTGGCCCTTTGTGTCTCCTTAGTGGCCCTTTGTGGTTACAAATACCGCGAGGTCTCGCAGAGTTTTCCTTACGTTCATAGAGGCTAAGAAGATTTAAACCGCAAGGTTCGCAAAGGTCTACGCAAAGGTCGCAATATGTTATTTAACAATCTTTTATTCCGTTTCTTTAACTGTATTTTTTGCGTCCCTGGCGTTTTTTCCTTGCGTCCATTGCGGTTAAGCTTTAACGTTAAATGGACTTTTTAGCCAACTTCTTCCTTCTCCCGTTCTGTCAGGTTGAAATATTGAAAAGCCAAAAAGATGAACACCACAACCGCAGTTACAGAACTTCCAACAACTGAAAGTCCTGAAACCCACCATCGCCATGGGGGAATAACAGCCAGTTCGCTGGCAACGTTCCCTGAAAATGCATCATAGAATACTGCAGGCAGCGAAATGGTTATGCTCGCCAGCCAAACAAAGAGAATCCCGATAACGTTCAATGCAAAAGTGGCCCACCACTGCTGCTTGACGAGTGCCCATGAGCGCAGGAGCGAATAGCCCAATCCCTTGTTTTCGAATATGGCAATAAAAATGGCCAGCGACAGCGAGTTGGCAATGATAATTCCCGGTAAAAGGCAGAGGGTCAAACCCATTAATGACATAATTGCTGCAAAAAACCCGGTTATCAAGGCCTTGCCTGAATTGGGGAAAAGCAACGCGGTAACCTCTGAATCTGAAATATTTCCCCTCCCTCTCCGGAGATAGACCTGAACGTAGGAATAGACAAGGGCCACCAAAAGGGATTGCACAAATACATTGAAGAAAATGATAAGAAGAAAATTCCCGTACAACCCGCCAATTTCATCCATAAGGTTTTCCGGTTCCAGCTCCGATAAGACCCCGGCGGCTTCGGTAAGTTTAATTTGCAGAAAAACCTGCGTTATTGCATACAGCACCATAAACGGCAATACATATATGGCGATAAGTTTTCCCAATTGCTTATATTCTGAACGGAGAAATGCAAGTGTTGCCTGAATGATATCACCGGTTTCCCTCTTTAGGCGAAACTCGATGTTTTTATTATGGTTGTTCAAAATTTCAAATTTAAGGTAGTTGGTCAGGTATTAGGGTGAAGTTCCTTTTCAAAGGTTCTTTTCTCAATAAAATACTTGTTCCTTTCAGTGGAATTGCGGGAAACAAGTTCAGCAACAAAACCGGTGAGGAAGAGTTGCACTCCGATGATCATACAAACCAGCCCAAGATAAAAGTAGGGATTGTCGGTAACCAGAGGTGCCCTGATGCCCTTTGCCAGCAGGGTAAGTTTATTGGCGCCCACATAGACCGCGGAGGCAAAACCAAAAATCATCATAAACGTGCCTAAGAGACCGAAAAAATGCATCGGTTTCTTTCCGAATTTTGATGTAAATGTAACCGAAAGAAGATCCAGGTAGCCATTGATGAAACGCTCAAATCCAAATTTGGTCTGGCCATACTTGCGGGCCTGGTGTTGGACTACTTTCTCCCCAATATTTTTAAATCCTGCATACTTGGCTAAAATCGGTATATACCGGTGCATTTCACCATATACCTCAATACTTTTAACTACCTCTCTGCGATAGGCCTTTAACCCACAGTTGAAATCGTGAAGTTTTATCCCCGATGCCATCCGCGCGGTACCATTAAAAAGTTTCGACGGAAGGGTTTTTATTAATGGGTCATAGCGCTTTTTTTTCCATCCAGAGACCATATCATACTTCTCTTCCTTTATCATGTAATAGAGACCCGGGATTTCTTCAGGACTGTCCTGAAGGTCTGCATCCATGGTGATAACAACATCCCCTTTAGCTGCATCGAACCCGCAGAACAAAGCCGCCGATTTTCCATGGTTACGCCTGAACTTAATGCCTCTGATGCTTGGATTTTTGTGACATAGCTCTTCAATAATCTCCCAGGAACTGTCGGTGCTTCCATCATCTACCAGCAGAACTTCATAGCTGAACCCGTTGCTTTTCATCACCTTATCAATCCAGGTGGTCAGCTCGGGAAGTGAGTCTTCTTCATTGTAAAGGGGAACAACAACAGAAATTTCCATGTTTGATTTATAGATTTTTAATTAAAAACCGATGGAGATTGTTTCTTTGTAAATATGGCGGTAATGGCTCCGAATATTAACCCCATAACAGCCATATTTATGATGGCCATCACAGCCATGATGGCGGGTGTTTGAAATTTCGAAGATATGGCCATCGCCGCATTGATCTGTTCATCGGGCATTCCTCTCTGGTAAAGTTGTTCTTCTGTGGCCAGTTTAATCTGTTCAATAAGGCCCGGATCAATGAATTTATATAAAATGAAGGTAAATATGGCGATGATCACCGAAGCAAAGACCAGGGAAAGTACGGCTATTCCAAGTCCCTGTCCGTATGACATATACCCACCCAGTGATTTCCTCCAGGCAAGTTGAATAATAACCACAGCTGCTATAATCACAGCTATGCTCAACCATTGAATTGCCTTGGACATCATATTGTCTGTTGCATAAAGAAGAACAGTCAGTGCAATGCTGATAATGGCAAAGTATAATCCGTAGGTCATTGCTGATTGCCAAAAGCCTGGTCTTTCGGGTTGAATTTCAACATTTTCATTGATTAAATTTGGTTCCATGATGAAAGTTTTAAGATTTGATCAGCAAATATACGGGTTTTTTGTGTGTGACTGATGGGTAATGCATAAAAGGTTAATATGTTCATATATTGACTTATATTCAAAGGTTTACTGGGAGACAGTACACTGAAGGGAACTATTTAACCGGCAGAGACGACAATTTTTTTGCTGGTGTTGCATTTTTTTCTACTTTTGCGCCGGGTAAGTCCTGTACGACCAGCTCCCACTGAATTCCCCCAGGGTTGGAAAGCAGCAAGGGTAAGTGGTTGAGCGGTGCGATACAGATCGCTTACCCACTTTTTAAGAAAAGTTCTTTGCAGTAATTTTTAGAAAATTAGTATTGCAGAATCAAAATAAAATGTTTTTCTTTGCGCCGCGTTTCACGGAAAGCGCAAGCGTTCTGAAGAAGATTCAAGCTGAAATGAACTAAGTTTTGCCGAATTAGCTCAGTTGGCCAGAGCACGTGATTTGTAATCTCGGGGTCGTCAGTTCGAATCTGACATTCGGCTCAAAAGATTGGATGTTGTTCATTGGTAAGGAGTGTGATTAGCAGTCGCAGGATTTAAGATGAGAGGCATCAGGTAAAAAACAGGGGGAGATTCCAGAGTGGCCAAATGGGGTAGACTGTAAATCTATTGGCAACGCCTTCGGAGGTTCGAATCCTCCTCTCCCCACTAAAGTTTAAAAAACTTTATAAATCGTAACTGATAATTAATTAGTTACGATTTTTTATTTATAGCCTGCACAACTTGTGTATAGTTGTAAATCATAACAACCCATTAAATGTATTTTAGTAACTCTTCAACCAGCCTGAAAACGGTAGTTGAGGATTCCTCCATAGCAGGGCTGTGGTGATCGAGCCTGTTGTAATCTTCAACAATGGGAACAGCCCCGTACTTGCCCAACAGGTAATTCCGCTCAAAATTCTCTGTTTTTTTTACTTCCGATTTAAAATCGGCCAACGAAAACAGCGTGGCTGCACCAAACCGATCTTTTTCTCTTAACGAAAATGCGGTTTTCCCCGGTGATTTTTGCCTGAAGGCGTTCTGCCACCTTTCCCCTATTCCCCTAACCCCATCAAATCTGATTTTTTTTCATGGTTTTTGTGCGAAAATTGCCGGTTTATGATAATCTTTATGCCTGATTTTTATATTGGACACTTTATATTGACCTAATCGGATATTGACTGTAAAAACTAATATTTTCACTATGAAATACTTATTGCTGTTTTTCTTCCTGTTTGCCAGTGTTTTCTCTATGGGGCAGACCAAAAACCCGCTTGACAACGTGGTAATCACATCCCAAAATAAAAAAACCGGGGTAAGCTCAAATGAAAAAGGGGAGTTGCTTGTAAATGTATCTCCCAAGGATCTCCTTAAATTTAAAGCCAATGGTTTGGTCCGTTACAGTGACTTCGGTGCGAAGGGCGACGGAAAAACCGACGACATGGACGCCATCGCTGCTGCCCATGCGGTTGCCAATCAGCACGGCCTCCCTGTAAAAGCCGGCGAGGGGGCCACCTACTACATCAGCGGAAAAAACCGCACGGCGGTTATCCGGACCAACACGGATTTTGGCACGGCTGCGTTTATCATTGACGATACCGACGTCGAAAGTCGAACCGCTCATGTTTTTCTGGTAAGTTCCAGCCAACAGCCGTTCAAGCTTGAGGGGATATCTTCCCTTAAGAGGGACCAGGAGAAAATTGATGTCCCACTGCCCGGGACCTGCATTATCACCGTTACCAATTCCAACGTAAAGCGTTATATTCGTTACGGTCCGAACCAAAACAACGGATCGTCGCAGACGGATATCTTTATCGTTGACAAAAGCGGCAATGTGGACATGGATGCCCCGATTATCTGGGATTTCGACCAAATTACCGACATTACCGCCCTTCCCATTGATGAGACGACGCTGACCATCTCCGGTGGGCGTTTTACCACAATTGCCAACAGGGCGGAATCGAAGTATACCTACTACAGCCGCGGCTTCGGGATCAGGCGTTCCAATGTTCTTGTTGACGGACTGGAACACCGGGTCACTGGCGAAGGAGACCATGGTGCGCCCTATGGCGGCTTCCTCAATATCGGCGACTGCTCCTATGTGACAGTCCAAAACACCCTCCTGACCGGACGCAAAATGTACCAGACCATTGGCGCAGCCGGAGTTACCGTCTCCATGGGCAGCTACGACCTTTCCGTCAACCGGGCCCTCAACATATCGTTCGTGAACTGCAGCCAGACGAATGACATCAACGACAGCAGGTACTGGGGAATTCTGGGGTCCAACTTCTGCAAGAATCTTGTTTACGACAATTGCACCTTTTCACGGTTTGATGCCCACATGGGCGTGGCCAATGCCACCATCCGCAACTCTACCCTTGGGCACCAGGGCATAAACGCCATAGGCAGCGGGACTTTTACCGTGGAAAACTCCACCATATACGGAAGGAGCCTCATCAACCTGCGCTCAGACTACGGCAGTACCTGGCAGGGCGAATTCATCATCCGCGACTGCGTTTTCGTACCCGCTGGCGGCAGGCCAACCAGTGCCAGCCTTATCGGCGGATCTTATTCAGGGCAGCATGATTTTGGCTACACCTGCTATATGCCTGAACGGATTACCATCGAAAACCTTCGGATCGACGACTCGAAACATCCGGCGGACTATAAGGGCCCCGCCATTTTTTCAAACTTTAATCCGCGCATGACCGATGATACTTATGTGGAGAAGTTCCCCTATGTCATAACCAGGGAAGTCATTCTCAGGAATGTGACCACCACCAGCGGTAAGGACCTGAGGCTTAGTGACAATCCTTATATGTTCAGGGATGTGAAGGTAAGCAACGAATAGGGCTGCAAATTTTTTGGTGCAGTGCAGCCTTGTTAGCGTAGGGTTAAGTTTTCAACCACACCTTGCGATTTTTCCTTGCGTCCATTGCGGTTAAGTTTTCAACCTCTCATTGCTGTTAAGATTTCAGATATCCAGCAGCATATCCAGCGGGTCTTTTCCTCCGGTCAGCATTTTCTGCGGGTTTTCAATCATCTCCTTAACTTTTACCAGGAAGCCAACCGAATCTTTTCCATCGATAATGCGGTGATCGTAAGAAAGGGCAATGTACATCATGGGCCGGATTTCGACCTTGCCATTTATTGCCACCGGACGGTCCACAATGTTGTGCATGCCCAGGATGGCCGCCTGCGGCGGATTGATGATCGGTGTGGACAGCAGGGATCCGAAGACACCGCCATTGGTAATGGTAAACGTCCCTCCGCTCAGCTCTTCAATCGAAATCTTCTTGTTGCGGGCTTTCTCTGCCAGATCCTTTATGTCGAGCTCAATCTGTGCAATGCTTTTGCTTTCGGTATTCCTGATAACCGGCACCATAAGCCCTTTAGGAGTTTGAACAGCAATGCCGATATCCGCATATTGCGGATGTACGATCTCTTCTCCATCGAGCATTGAATTCACCGTAGGATGATATTGAATGGCAAGTGCGGCAGCCTTGGTGAAGAAGGCCATAAAACCCAGCTTAAGTCCATGTTTTTCGGAAAATCTTTGCTGATACTGTTTCCTGATTTCCATTACAGCGCTCATATCTACCTCATTGAAGGTGGTAAGCATGGCCGTCTCATTTTTTACCGACACCAGGCGCTCGCTGAGTTTCCTGCGAAGCATGGTCATTTTTTCGCGTTTTTGTTCGCGCGATATTTCAGGTTTCTGAAGCAGAGGCTCCGCATTGTTTTTCAACTCAAGAACAGCTTCCACCTCTTTTTTGCCAATTCTTTTCAACCCGCTCAGCAGGTCTTCAACCGACAGCTGATGTTCCTTCATCATTTCGCGGGCGACAGAGGTAAGTTTGAGATTGTCGGAAGTTGCTGGCAGATTCGGTTTTTCCCCGCTGTCAGCAGGTTGGACAATTTCTTTTTTAAGGACAGGTTCAGCCACTTTTTTACCATCAGCAGGAGGTGCCTTTTCATCCGGCACTTCCACCGAAGTGTCAATTGTACAGGCAATTTCGCCAACAGCCACACGGGCTCCTTCTGCAGCAATCACCGATAATTTTCCTGATGCTGATGCCACTATGGTGAGGGTTGCCTTGTCGCTTTCCACTTCGCCAATTTCCTGTCCTTGTCTTACGAGCGCTCCGTCTTCTACAAGCCAGCGACCTATTTCAACTTCGGTTATCGATTCACCCGGACTCGGTATTTTAATTTCAGTTATCATATTTTTATTTTTTTATCCCTGGACAAAATTCATCTGCTGCGAACGCAACATCCAAAAGTTTCTGTAAGCGTCTCTTATGTTGTTCAATGAGGCCGCCAGCCGGACTGGCACTTTCAGCCCTGGTTGCCTTCCTGAATCCCCAATGGCCGATTTTTCGCTGTATATATGGCCATGCCCCCTGGTTTTCCGGCTCATCCTGGGCCCAATAGATGGCTTTTGAATTTTTATACTTAGCGATAATATCCTGCATCTCTTTTTCAGGTAAGGGGTAAATCTGCTCTACCCTGACAATGGCAACACAATTTGCCTCTTCGTCGTTCCTGCGTTTCAGTAAATCGTAATAGAGTCTTCCGTTGGTGAAGATTATCCTTTTTACCTTTTCCGGATCGGCGATAGGGTCATCCAGAACTTCTTTGAAAGTGCCATGTGCCATCTCATCGAGCGTTGAAATTACCATCGGATGCCGAAGAAGACTCTTGGGTGTGAATACAATTAACGGCAGCCTGATGTTCCATTTTACCTGCCGTCTGAGCAGGTGAAAGAAATTTGCCGGTGTGGTGGGCACCACTATCTGCATATTGTTGCCTGCGGCAAGGGTCAGAAACCGCTCCATGCGGGCACTTGAGTGCTCCGGCCCCTGTCCTTCGTACCCGTGCGGCAAAAGTAGTGTTAATCCGTTGATGATGCCCCATTTTTCGTAAGCCGATGAAATATACTGGTCAATAATAACCTGGGCGACATTGGCAAAATCACCGAATTGTGCTTCCCATATTGTCAGTCCATGGGGCTGCGCCAGTGCATACCCATATTCAAAACCCAGAACAGAATATTCTGAGAGTAGTGAATTGTAAATGTTGAAGGGTGCCTGGTTAACTGAAATGTGCTTCAGTGGTATATATTTTTCGTCCACATCTTCCATGGTAAATGCCGCATGGCGGTGGGCAAATGTACCCCGCTCGCTGTCCTGTCCGCTTATTCTGACCGGATGTCCTTCCTCTACAAGAGTCGCATAGGCCAGAAGTTCGGCCATGGCCCAGTCGAGGCTGTTTTCAAGAATCATGTTGCGCCGGTCGGCAACAATCCGGTTTACCTTGCTGAAGAATGTAAGATTTTCCGGCAGGGTATTTATTTTTGCAGCAATCGCCTCTAATTTTGTACGGGGAACGGCAGTTGAAGCTTTATGGCCGAAAGCGCTGCGGCTGATTCTTTCGTACGATTCATACTCGTTTACCAGGAAATTGCGGATATCGAGTTTCTCTATTTTTTCAGATTCTTTGTATTTCTCTTCCAGAAAGAGATCAAAGCTTTTTACCTCTTCGCGTGCTTCTTCGGATGTCATTATACCCATCTCGACCAGTTTCATGCTGTATATGTCCCTGGGATTCGGATGGTTAGCGATAATCTTATAGAGTGTGGGTTGTGTGAAGCGTGGTTCGTCACCTTCGTTGTGCCCGTATTTCCGGTAGCAGAGGATATCGATGAAGACATCCTGGTGGTACCGCTGCCGGTATTCCATGGCCAACCTGACGGTGAAGATCACTGCTTCGACATCATCTCCGTTCACATGAAAAACGGGTGAACGGATAACCTTGGCAACGTCGGTAGCATAAGTACTCGAACGCCCCTCGGTATAATTCGTTGTAAAGCCTACCTGGTTGTTTATGACCAAATGAATGGTTCCACCTGTCTTGTAACCGGCAAGCTGAGACATCTGAATGGTCTCATACACAATGCCCTGGGCCGCAATCGCAGCATCACCGTGTATCAGAATCGGAGCAATTTTTTTGAAATCACCACCATATTCAGCATCTATGCGTGAGCGGGATAGACCCTCAACGAGTCCGCTTACGGTTTCGAGGTGCGATGGGTTGGGTAGTAGCTTTAGTTTAACTTTTTTGCCTTTATCGGTTTCCACTTCGCTGTCGTAACCCAGATGGTATTTAACGTCACCGAGTGAAATATCGTCTTCGTATTCTGTTCCGTAAAACTCCTTGAAAATACGTTCGTAGGGTTTTTCCATAATGTTGGCCAGGACGTTGAGACGGCCCCTGTGTGCCATGCCAATTACGAATTCTTCGATACCCAGCTCCGACCCTTTTTCTATCACTGCATCCAGACCCGGAATCAGTGCTTCTGCACCTTCAAGAGAAAATCGCTTGGCTCCGACGAATTTCTTGTGAATAAAGTTCTCGAAACCGACTGCAATCTTAAGGTGGTAGAAAAAATGCCTTCGTTTCTCCTCAGAATACTCCTTTCTGTTGCGGGAGCCCTCCATTTTTTGCTTAAGCCAGGTAACAACCTCCGGATGACGTATATATACATATTCAACGCCGACTGATTCGCAATAGGTAGCTTCGAGATGGGCTATGATGTCCTTTAATTTCGCAGGTCCGATCCCAATGTCGTTGCCGGCCTGGAAAACCGTTTCGAGATCTGATTTTGAAAGTCCGAAATTTTCAATTTCAAGCGTGGGGGAGTATTTTCTTCGCTGGCGGACAGGATTGGTCCTGGTAAACAGATGTCCGCGCTGCCTGTAACCAAGTATCAGGTTCAGAATGGCGAACTCTTTCTGGATGTTTTCCGTTCCTGACAGATTGGGCTTTTGTGGTAAATTTTTTAATGCCAGGTCGAATCCGGTGAAGAAATGCTTCCAGCTTTCATCAACCGATGCCGGATCATTAAGATAGGATTGGTACAAATCCTCAAGAGAAGACATTTCCTGACTGCCCATGGGCGATATTCTATCCATTTTGAAATTATTTACTTTTAAAATCTCTTTAATTAACAACCTTCCTCTAAGTTGGTTTCAAAGAAAATTCTTTTTACATAAAAATAATGCATCCTTCGCCAACCAAATTGCTAATGTAATGACTAAATCGTTTCATTATCATCAGAAATGCCCTGAAAACGCAATCGAAGGTAAGATTTTCACTTAGAAAAATTAACTGCAGATCGTGAACGAAAATAAGACTTAATTGTCTTTAAATAATAACAATCTAAAAATATTAGGGATATGAAACGTTACGAATTTTTAAAACAGTTTGCTCTGGGTGGGAGTATGTTGTTTGCCGCGCCGGTAATTCTTAGTTCCTGTTCAAAGGATGACGATGAACCGGATTCCGGTCAGGTTCCTGGTCCCGGCAATGATGTTGTCATTGACCTTGATTCTCCTGCTTTTTCTGCACTAAAAAATGTTGGTGGCTACGCCTATCAGGGTGATTTAATTATTATCCGATCGGGTGAGAGTCAATATCTGGCCTTTTCCAGGTTATGCACACACCAAAATTGCGTTGTTACGTACAGTCATGCATCTGGAAACCTGCCCTGTCCGTGCCATGGTTCAGTTTTTTCCGTAACGGGTTCAGTAATTACAGGACCTGCACCCAGGGCATTGAAAAAGTATAACGCTACACTTAGCGGCACCCAACTGACAATTAAGGCATAGGGTGCCCGTTCCTTAATTGCTGATAATCACCTGTCCTGTTTCCCGGTAAAGATCAATCTTGCCATCCAGCAAGACGGCAATTACGGTTACGTCCTTGTCCAGTGTTACATCAGGTACATCAATGTACACTAAACCCGGGACACTGCTCCAGTATTGCTTCATCTTTATATCCCAGCTGAGTTTTGTTCCGTTTCCAACAACCCATATTCTGTTGATCTTATTTTTAATCCCTTTCAGGGCAACGGGACCGATGGGTTTGTACGGAAGGTAAAGATAAAGAATATCACCTTTTTGATTTAATGCGGTCGGCCCATGAAAATGATCCGCCGGAATGCCGGCCCGGGTTCCGTAAATGGCTTCCTTATGTTTGTTTGTCCAGCGCCCCAATTCTTTGAGGATGTTGACCTGCTCTTCCGGAATGGATCCGTCGGCTTTGGGGCCGATATCGAGCAGCAGGTTGCCTCCCTTGCTGATGGTTTCCACGAAGATATTAATAATCTGGTTGGGTGATTTGTAGTTGTTGTCGTTGTGTTGATATCCCCACGAATCGTTCATAGTCATGCACAGCTCCCAATAACGCTCTGCCGGACGTGTTACCGGAAGGCCTTGTTCCGGTGTGGCATAATCTCCGTATCCCTGAATCCTGCTGTTTAAAATAACATCTTTGTTCCAGGTGCGGAGTTGCCCGCTTAATTCTTTTGCCCGCCAAGCTTCAGCTGATGCCTCCCAGTCTCCGTCGAACCAAAATAGATCAGGCTTAAATTGTCGGGAGAGTTCTTCCAGCTGGCAAAAGTTAAAATCGATAAAACGATTCCATTTTATGGAGTCGTTTGTGTAACGTTTTTCAGTCCTTGTGAAATTCGGATAGTCAGGGTGCGACCAATCGAGCAGAGAATAGTATAATCCGGTTTTCAGGCCATTTTTCCGGAGGGCTTTTACAAAAGGTTCGACAAGGTCTTTTCCGGCTGGTGTTTTTTTTACAGTGTTGAGATCGTTGCACCGGGTATCCCAAAGCGATACTCCATCATGGTGTTTGGCAGTCAGAACGGCATAGCGTGCTCCGCTCTCCCTGAAAAGTTTTGCCCATGTATCTGCATTATAGTTTGCGGCCGTAAAGCCAGCCAGTTGTTGCATATAATCATCGTGTGAGATATATTGATTATGGAATGACCAGCTTTCATCTATGCCATTAACGGCGTAAATACCCCAATGGATAAAAATCCCCAGTTTGGCATCTTCAAACCATTGCATCCTTTTTTGCTTCTCCTCTTCGGATTCTCCGGCAAAACTAACGCTGTAGAGGAACAGTAATGTGATCAGAACCAGGAAATTCTTCATGCAATCTTACTTTAATAGTTATTTTGCGAAGATAAGAAAATCCCTTTACCATTCAGATAGTTACCCTATGTGGATAAGCTTATCCGAAACTGCTTTCCCGGCGCGGAATGCTTTTATATTCAGCTCAACCACATCTGCTCCTTTTCTGAGGAACAATTCTTCGATGGCTTTTTCCATTTCAGTGCCTGAAAATTGCAGGAACGGGGAGGCGGCACCCAGCATAACCATATTGGAACCGCGCGGGTTTCCAAGTTCTTTGGCTATTTTATCGGCGTCGACCAATACAGCGTGAGGCAGTTTTTTGATCTCCTTTTCTATGAGTTCAAAGTCGGGGTAATCGGGAATATTTTCGAAAGTGGTAGAGTTGCTGACCAGCCAGCCCTTTTTTGAAAGATAAGGCAGGTACCTGAGTGATTCCATGGGCTCCACCGACAGGATTATGTCGGCGCCTGCAAGTGGGATGAGGTCTGAGGCCAGGGGATAGTCTGCAATCCGGAGGTTGGAAACGACTGCTCCTCCCCGCTGGCTCATGCCATGGGTTTCTGCCTGCTTCAGGTATAGTCCTTTTTCAATGGCTGCAGCCCCTATAATGGCAGCTATGGAGAGGATTCCCTGGCCGCCAACGCCTGCAAGTATGATATCTATTTTCATCTGAATTTTATTTGTTAATTACGTTTTTCGCGTTTGTCACGGGCAATCTTCTGTATACAGGGCCTGCGGGCAATGATTACCGACACACCGGGGTATTTCATCTCTTCATTAATAATCCGCACCATTTCATCATGGTTTTTCTTAATGGGAACTACCATCCTGATATGTTCAGGTTCCACGCCAACCCCGGCACAGATATCCTCAATTTTGCCCTTGGCGGAAGATTCCTGGCCTCCTGTCATGGCAACGGCCTCGTTGTCGAGTATGATAACCGTCACATTCGAATCTTCATTAACACAGTCAAGAAGTCCGGTTATGCCCGAGTGGGTGAAGGTAGAATCACCGATCACGGCAAACGAAGGGATCAGACCGGCATCGGCAGCTCCTTTGGCCATTGTAACGGAGGCTCCCATATCCACACAGGTGTCAATGGAATTGTAAGGTTGCAGTGCTCCCAGGGTATAACATCCGATATCGGAGAAAACCCGTCCGTGTCCGATCTCTTCTATGGCCACGTTGAGTGCATAATATACATCCTGGTGCCCGCATCCCTGACATAAGGCAGGTGGGCGGTTGGCCACAACAGATGGAATTGAAAATTCTGAAACAACCTCTTTTCCAAGGGCCTTTGCCACATGGTCGGGATTAAGTTCACCCGCCCGGGGCAACGCTCCGCTCAGGCGTCCCAGTATTTTCTTTCCTTTGCCGAAATAGTCACTCAACTGCTCCTCAACAAATGGAAAGCCCTCCTCCAGGACCAGAATTTCGTCACACTCAGATTCAAGCTTTTTGATCATCGCCTCGGGCATGGGATATTGCGAAATTTTTAAAACCGGATAGGGGCAATTTTGGCCTGTATAATTCTCCATCAGGTAGTTGTATGCAATTCCGCAGCAAATAATGCCCAGACTTTTATCGTTGTTTTCAAGATATTTATTCCACACCGATGCTTCTGAAAGCTTCAGCATTTCAGCCTGTTTGCCCAGGAGACCCTGGTAATATCTCCGCGCGAAGGCTGGCAGCAGCAGAAATTGTTTGGGATTTGCGGGTAAGGCCAGCTTGTTTTCCGGCTTGACGGGTTTGGTTACCACACCCGAGCGGGAGTGGGCAAGTCTGGTGGTTATGCGCAGGATAACTGGCAATTGAAGTTTTTCTGATAGTTCAAGGCCTTCGTAGGTCATATCGTAGGCCTCCTGCTGGTCGGCTGGTTCAAGAATGGGAACCATGCCGAATTTCCCGAAAAACCGTGAGTCCTGTTCGTTCTGCGATGAATGCATGGAGGGATCATCTGCCACTGCCAATACGAGTCCGCCATTAACCCCGGTGACACAGGCGTTCATAAACGGATCTGCGGCAACATTCAATCCCACATGTTTCATGCAAACCAACGATCTTTTCCCTGCATAGGACATACCTAAAGCCGCTTCGAAAGCTGTTTTTTCATTTGACGACCACTTCCTGTGGATATCTCTCCGGATTGCTTCAGGATTAATCTGGATGTATTCCGTAATTTCTGTTGAAGGAGTGCCGGGATAGGCATACACACCTGAAATGCCCCCGTCAATGGCGCCTTGCCCGATGGCCTCAACGCCCAGTAATAAATTTTTGCTCATCAGTCAATATTTGGATTTTGAGAAAGGCCAAATATAGAGCGATGAAAATGAAGAAACAATATAAATTATCAGGGTTTTAAAAAAATGGCTACTGTCCGGAAACCAGTAATTTAACGGCCGGCCAGCTCCTGTTTTCAGAAGCCAGTTTTAGAAAATACATACCTGCCGGAAGGTGGCCAATATGGATTCTGTTCGTGTTGCCTGCTGATTCAAGTTGCTGTTGCATCATCCTTTTGCCCTGAATGTCGATAATGTCAATCCGGAATGTACCTTGAATGTCAGCGACCGGATCGATATAAACAATATCCCTGGCCGGATTCGGGTACACTTTCCATTCCGGATTCGTTAGCAGCGGCAGGTTGGTTAAAGTTTTTTCTGTACTGAAGGCCTGTTCTGTCCCCTTGGATGTTTCCCCCATAATGGCAGTAAGGCGCACATTGTAGGTTCCTTCCCTGTCGTAATCATAGGTAACTGAAGTACCATAGGCAATGAAACCATCACCAAAATCCCATAAGTAAGTCATTCCATCGATGGGATTGGTCACATTGAAGGTATATTTGCCATCTGTAGCGGTTACCCTCCAGGTGGGTTTTGAAAGAAATGTAAAAGAAGTGTTTTTCTGGCACACGCCATCTATGAGGGCGTAGAGGTAATATGGCTTATCGGCACAGAGGCCGCCGGCTATATTGCCTTTCTCACCATTTGACCATTGATAGAACACGTCTTTGAGTTCAGAACCAGTTGAGTCAATCAGGGTGGCAATTGCCTTACCGTCGCAATTGCCTGCAGTAGGATCAAAGAGGAGCAGGCTCAGGGCACCCGGACAGGCAGGAAGGCCGGGTTTTTCAATAACCAGAACCAACCGTTTGGATGTTTTACATTCATCGGCAGTAACGATAGTGCATACAACGGTATAAACTCCGGCATTTTCATAGGAATGTTTCGGTTCGGCCTCACTGCTGCTGTTGCCATCTCCAAATTCCCAGAACCATTGCTCCACTTTACTGTTGGTTTTTACCCAGAACTGATAAGTCATCTTAGAAGCATCGACCAGTTTGAAAACCGGATCAAAAGCACAGCCGGGATCGATGGGGGCAATTTCAGCCACTTTGTGGATACGCACAACAGTTCCCATATCGCATGCCGAAGCATATCCTTCCAAAACCTCAAAGGCCAGCTCAATATATTGACCGTCTTTCAATACAAAATTGGGAACAACTTCCAACGGAATCAGTGTCCGGCCGGTTTCAAGGTAAATAACCATGCCGCAACCAGCCATTTCAGACATATCCTTCACTCTGCCTTTTCCCGACAGAATGGTGGGGGAGTTGGTACTTACGGTTTGTATCCTGTGGATTTTAACCGCCTGTCCGACGCCGCATGAAAGCTTGACATTGTATAGGATTTCATAGACAATATGAACGGTCTGACCTGCCTCAAGCTTGAAATCGGGAACGATTTCTACCGGAACCAGCATCGTAGCACTGTCAATAGCTATCACCAAACCGCAACCCTGGACCTTTGAAAGATCTGTTACCACACCTTTCGCCTCCATGTATGCGGGACCAGGTGCAGAGATTTGCTCAATTTTGTGAATCTTCACCGGAGTGCCTGCCATACATATGGTCATGATGTTTCCCAGTATTTCATAGGCAATGCTTACCTGTTGTCCTTCCTTTAATTCAAACTTGGTTAACATTTCCAAAGGCATCAGGCTTTTCCCGTCTTCAAGCACAATTGTTAATCCGCACCCGGCAATGGATGACATATCCTTTACCCAGCCTTTTGCGTAGTATATTGTATTCGAAATGCTGAGGGTATCTTTGCCTTCGAAAAAACCAGCGGTTCTCCCATAACACACCTTTCCGTTCTGATCCAGTATCTTGAGCGATACAGTATAGTTGCCGGAATATTTGAAAGTATGGGTGGGAGATGGCTCTTCGTATTTGGTTTCATCGCTGAAATACCAGTAATATTTGACATCCTTGCCTTCAAAATCCGAAGTGAAGGTATATGAAGGCGGAAGGCTTTTGTTCATTGCGGAGGTTATATTTACCTGACATTCCGTTTGTGCGGAAATACCTATGTAGGAGAGTAAAATAACAATTGAAAGTAAACTTTTCCGTTTCATAATTTTATCGTTTAAGTGTCAAGTATAGAGCTATAAATGTAGACGATAAAATTAATTGTCAGGTTGCGTTCAGACCAGAAAAAAAGTAAAAATTGATCTCCTCCAACAGTGTAAGTCAGAATTATTTCACACCCTGTTGTGATACACTATCGGTTTTGAAATCCATTACCAGGGCCACAACACCTCTGTAATCAGCAATTCCTGCAGTTATTTTGTTGGTTTTCAGATAAGCATCGTTGGCTTTTGATGCAGCCCGGTCGATTTTTTCATTGCGCAAGGCAAGCCAATTGTCCCTAATGGCACGCAGATCGTTTCGAACGGGTTCTGATATATGCGCCACCGTCGCATTAAATCCATCCAATCTGTTTCCATGGTGGAGGAAATAGCGAATAATATACAAGGCTGCGCTGTAACGTAGCAATTCAGAGTGGCTGTGACTACATACAAACCAGGCATAGAAACTTGCTTCGGCTTCGCTGGTAATTCCCAGCTGGTGTGCTTTTTCATGGGCTACGATGACAGGCAATTCCAGAGGGTGCGCGTGGGGATTTATATGGACCTCGTTAAAAAAAGGTCCGTAATATCCTGATATTCCTGCTTTTGCAAAGAAACCGGCAAGGGTGATGTGTTTCGGACGGCGCAATCCCATAGGATACTTAATCTGTAAGAATCCGGCATGCTGCGCATAGGCTGCTTCTGTTAATGAATCAAGCTGTTGCATTCCGAAATTGGCATCGACGGATGTTCTGTAGGTATTTGCCTGCTCAATCAGCGATACGAAAACCTTCATAAACTCTTCCGGATTGGCCTTAGATTTCTCTATGCCGAGGCGCTCACCGGATGATTGCCGGTAGTAGTTAAAGCCCCAAAGCCAATAGAATAAAAGATATGCACCGGCACACAAATTAAGCAGGGTACGCCACATTTTACCATAGGTAATTCTTTTGATGGTGGCCAGCAGAATCGCCACGGGCACAGTCACGATCAGCATCGCATAGAAAAGGTCACTGAATGAAAAAGGAGCAAGGTTGCTAATCGGAGATAATATTTTGGCAATCAGTGGGTACAAACCGTAGGAATAGTATTTTTCAACAAGATGCGGTCTGACTGCAAGAAATTCGGTGAGACCAAAGGTCGCGAGAGCAAGTACAGGAATTACCAGCCACCTGACTCGAAACCTTGCTGATTGGTCATTTCTTCTTCTATTTGCCATTAACAATGGATACCCGGATATTTAAAAATGCGTTTCTAAAATCAGCCAACTAAATGGCCAGTGCCTCATATAATATTTCAACAGGGTGTTTGGCCTCTCGTCCGGTACCATCCTTGATGTGGTGCCTGCACGAGGTTCCGGGAGCGGTGATCAGCGTATTTTCAGCAGCATTCTTAACTGCCGGGAACAACACCATTTCACCGATTTTCATTGAAAGGTCGAAGTGCTCGGCCTCATAGCCAAAAGATCCAGCCATGCCACAGCATCCTGATGGTATTTCCTTGACACTGTAATTGTCAGGAAATGAAAGCATCTGACGGGTGGGTAGGGTAGATGCCACCGCTTTTTGCTGACAGTGGCCATGTAGGAGTATCTCTTTCTTTTCATCAGTAAATGCCTTATTGCTGATGTGGCCCTTTCCCATTTCCCTGACGAAAAACTCTTCGAAAAGAAGGGCATTTTTCGCCAACTCCTTTGATGCAGGACGCAGTCCTTCCTCCACAAGGTCGGGATACTCATCCCTGAAGGCCAGAATAGCCGAGGGCTCGATTCCAATCAGTGGGGTTTCGTCATTGATAAGGTCCTTAAGCAGCAAGACGTTTGCTGTGGCAATTTTCTTCGCCGTTCTGACCAGTCCTTTCGACAACCAGGTACGGGCGCTCTCTTTATGTTGGGGAATGCGCACTTCGTAGCCTAACTTACTGAGCAGCAGTATCGCCTTAATGCCGATGTCGCTTTCGTGGAAATTGGTAAACTCATCGTTGAAAAGGTATACCCGCATGCCCGGATTATTGCTGTTAAGCGCCGCGCCGTTTCCGTACCATTTGTTAAGGGTTAGCCCCGACAAGGCAGGCAAAGGCCTTTTGGTGGTAAATCCAAGGGCTTTTCTGAAAAGCTTTGTCGACATCACTGCATTGGCTATCGGCTGCACCGGCATGGCTAATTTCTCGAGCCGCGGGAGGTAAGCCACCAGCCGGCTTCTGAGGGGGATCCCGTGCGTGTCATAGTAATGCTGCATGAATTCCGCTTTCATCTTGGCCATGTCCACATTCGAAGGACATTCGGCTTTGCAGGCTTTACAGGAGATGCAGAGGTCGAGGATGTCGTAAATTTCCTGTTTGTCGAATGAGTTCTTACCACCTGGCGCGGCAAGGAATTCGCGCAGGATATTGGCCCTGCCCCGGGTGGTTTTGTCTTCGTCGCGGGTGGCCATAAAAGTAGGGCACATGGTACCTCCGATGATTTCCGACTTGCGGCAGTCGCCCGATCCGTTGCATTTTTCAATGCTCCTGTAGAAACCCATGTTGGCCGAAAAATCGAAGATGGTATCAAACTGAGGGGTTGTCTGACCTGGAACTACCCTGAGGAACTGAGTTATTGGCGGACTGTCCACGATTTTTCCGGGATTCATGACATTATCAGGATCCCAGGTGAATTTAAGGTTTCTGATAAGCTGGTAGTTGCGTTCACCCAGCATAAAGGGAATAAACTCTCCGCGGACTCGGCCGTCGCCATGCTCGCCGCTTAGTGACCCACGGAATTTCTTTACCAGGGCGGCGAGGTCATTCATCAGGTTTTGGAAAATCTCCACATCTGCCGGGTCCTTGAAATTGAGCAAAGGCCTGAAGTGGATTTCACCGGTAGCAATATGGGCATAATACACGCTGCTTAACCCATATTTTTTCAGTAATTCTTTAAATCCGGCCACATATTCGGGTAGAAATTCGGGTGCCACAGCGGTATCTTCAGCCCCGGGAACGCCCCGGCGGTCGCCGGGAATATTTGCCAGCAGCCCAAGTCCGGCGGTACGTAATGCCCAAACACGCTTTATATTATCAGCGCCTGTAACCAGCGGAAAGGCGTAGCCCAGTCCGGCTGCCCGCATATCGCGTTCAACAGCAGCCGCCTTTTCATGTAATTCTGTTTCCGTTTCACAGGCAAATTCTATCATCAGCAAGGCTGCCGGCTCACCCAATACAAAAAAGCGGTTCTTGTTCTGCTCAATGTTTTCCCTGGTACAGTTAAGAATAATGTCATCCATCAGCTCCACCGCACCGGGCTTGTGTTTAAGCGCTATCAGGTTTCCATGTAGCGAATCTTCAAGAGAAGTGAAATGAGCGCAAACCAAACCGATATGAGGGGGCGGCAAGGGGATCAGGTTGAGTTTTATGCGGCTTGAAAATGAGAGGGTTCCTTCAGAACCTGCCAGCAATTTGCAGAAGTTGAATTGTTCGCCGCCGGGGGTAAATACATCGCTTTCGAGCAGCACATCGATGGCATAGCCCATGTTTCGCCGGGTTACCCTTGGGTCTGGAAAGTTGTCGCGGATCTCCTTCTGGTTTTCCGGATTGGACAGCGTATCACGGATGTTGCGGTAAATTTTTGTTTCGAGATAGGAGTCATTCCCGTTGCATTTTTCTTCAAACTCAGCTTTGGTGAGTGCCTTGAAATTAACTTCAGATCCATCGGAGAGGATGGCATCCACTTCGAGAACATGCTCCCTGGCACTTCCATAGATGATCGAATGCAATCCGCAGGAGTTGTTGCCCAGCATGCCACCGATGCAGCAGCGGTTGGCAGTGGAGGTTTCGGGACCGTATTGCAATCCGTGAGGGGCCAGCCATTTGTTCAGCTCTGCGGGATTAACCCCCGGCTCCACCCAAACCCAGCGTTCCTCCTTGTTGAACTCCAGGATTTTGTTCATGTATCTGGATACATCCACCACAATGCCTGACCCCACAACCTGTCCGGCCAGGGAGGTTCCACCAGCCCTGGGGATCACCGATGTTTCATTAACCCGGGCAAATGCGAGTATTTTTGAAATATCGGCAGCGTTCTTCGGCCTGGTTACTGCCAGTGGTTTTTCGCTGTAAGATGAGGCATCGGTGGAGTAAAGGACACGCTGTACGTTATCGGTAAACAGATCGCCGTCGATCGAAGCTTTCAGTTTTTCAAATTCCTGCTGGTGAATCATGGTCGTTTTTTATGGCCGCATATATTTTTTCCTGTATTCCCTTGCCATCAGTTTGGTGGCCTGTGGGTTGCCAATGATCTCATTCTTTGTCTGGTCCCATTTAACCAGCGATCCGGTATTGTAGGAGATCATGGCCAGCTGAACGGATGCTGTGGATTGGAATGCATCATCAGGGGAACTGTTTATTATGTTTTTATCTTTATTTCTGACGGCAGTGAGAAAATTCTCCATGTGATTCTCCTGCATTGGTACCGACGGTATGGGTATCTCCTCTTTTTTAGCCTCCTTGCCGGCATGGAACAACATCAGTTTGGCATCGGCAGCAAACAGCGAGGCCTTATCTCCATGGAAGAAAATGCCGTTGTTAAACTCCCGGTTCGTATCTCCGGTTCCCCAGAGGCGGTGTTGCCAGACAACCGGTGCTTTTTTGAAAGCCATATTTGCAGTAAGTGTATCGGGTGTGGTTATTTTACCCTTCAGTTGCATTATGCCTCCGGAGGTATAAAATTCTGATGGCATTGTCTCACCCATAATCATCCTTATGGCATCAATGTGGTGAATTCCCCAGTCGACAAGGTGACCGTTGCCATACTCCTTCTCAAGTCTCCAGGCCATGTGGCCGATGTTCGGGCTGTAATCGAGCATTGGAGCCGGCCCGCACCATTCGTCCCAGTCGAGGGAGGCAGGAGGTGCCTGTTTGGTGGTGTCCCGAATGCCGGGGGTATAGTGGATCTGGGCGGCGATCTGGTGGATATTTCCTAATGTACCGTCAGCAATAAGTTCCTTAACTTTCTTGTAGGAGCCGCTTTGGCGGCGCTGGAATCCTATCTGGACGATATTGTTGGCCTTCCGGGCTGCCTTAACCATTGCCAGTCCTTCATTGATGTCGTAGGCAAGCGGTTTTTCGCAATAGATATCCAGTCCTTTTTCACATGCTGCAATAAACTGGAGGGCATGCCATTGCGGCGGAGTGCCAATGAAAACAGCTTCCAGGCCTTTCATGTCGAGCAACTCCTTATAATATTTGAAGGTTTTGGGGCGTGTGCCCTGCAGGTTGGCCACCTCATCGGCAGCCTTGTTCAGGTGTTCACTGTCGACATCACAAATTCCGATAATCTCAACTCCGCCTACTTTTAAAGCAGCCTTTGTTATTACCATGCCGTACCAGCCAGCGCCGATCAATCCTACTTTTAATTTCTGTTCACGACCAAATGCCGGAATATAAAACGGGGCCATTAAGGCGGCGGAACCCAGGGAGGCCTGTTTGATAAAATTTCTTCTTTCCATAATTCAGATGCTATAAAATTTGATTTTAAAAATAGATGAAAAAGAATTGCCGGCCAAATGTAAGCCTGATTTCTCCAATGTCCCGGCCCGGCAGATCCACATTCATCGTGATCCACAACTCCCTTCCCCAACTGCCGGAATAATTACCAAACCCGCATAGTTGTGCTTCCGGGAGCGACATTGATAAACGGGCCTGCCGTGATGTTATCTGCAGAACGCAGGTTGCCGGTATAATCAAGGTCGATTGTCATCGGAGTCCCGTCGGGATTGTCAAACGGGGCTTTGGGTATTTTGGCTATTCCCAGCAGGTTGGTGGTTGCCATTGTCCCTCTATGGTTATAATATAATTCATCGAAAGTAAAATGAAGATACACATGGTTGTTTTTTTCCTCCAGTCTGACCATCGGGTTCCATGCCGGTGATTCAATGTAGTTTTGCTCCTTCTGATGAGGCTTTGCACCGTTGTAAAATATATTTCCGGCCATCCAGACAGGTAGTTTTACCTCGTTGTATACTTCCAGGCCATGTCCTGGTCTTTTTGTTTTGGCATTCTCAACAGGCCCTGTAAACAAGTTATTGTAAAACCTGTCATCTCCGGCCAAGATGGTGGTAAGTGCCAGGACGTCGGTGGAATGAGGCAGAAAGTAGGGGGTAAATCTATTGGGTTCAGGATAGGTGAGTATGACTCCGGCAATCAGGTTGTGCACGAATGCGCCTCCTTGCGACTGGTTGCGCACGGCAACGGGCGACAGCAGGATGTTGTTGTCGATTACGTAAGGCCCATGATTTACCTCAATAAATAGATCTTCCGAAGTGTTATTGTACAGCAGGTTGCCTGATACGCGGGTTCCCTGGGCCATCCAGTCGAGCCATATGGCTCTATAACAATCATGTATGCGATTTTTTCTGATTTGCGTATCTACTGGTGCGTGAAATTTTATTCCCCCGATTTCAAAGCCGTCAAATTGTCTCTTTACCCAGATGTTGTAGATATGGTTATTTTCGATTGTACTGAATGCTGCACCCATGCTCCCGCATATTCCGGTTTGCTCGCAATTAAAAATGGTATTGTTGCGTACAATATGAGAGCCAATATTTGCTTTGTTCCAGTTGTTTCTGAGGACATTGAAGGTTACTTCGATGTAATGGATGTTTCCATCCCTGTTTACATTCTCTTTATCGGCGGTCCAGGTATTATGCCCCGTTCCCCGTTCCTTACCAAGCGTTATGCCGGAACATTTGGAATCGCTGATTACGTTGTTTTCAATAATCCAGCCTTTGTTCCAGTGTGTTGCTATCATTCCCACCTGCTCTGCAGTGGGAGCGCCCCATTGGGTGGCCGCCTGGCTGAAATGAAAACCGCTGATGGTGATATAATTGATGCCGGGTTTCTCAGGATAAAAGCAGGTTCGCCTGGTGCTGATCTCCACCAGTTCCCTGTTCGGGTCGTATTGGTGAAAGTTTGCCCACAAGGTAGTGTGGCTGTTGTTGCTTTCGCAGTACCAGGTAAAGGAAGAACCCTCCGGATCCATGAGGGTTATGTCGGCCACCGGATTGAAAACCTTTTCAAGGGTTTCCTTTTCGTAAAGCGACTTGCCGTTTAAAAATACTTCGCCTGTGTGGTGGATTCGTCCCTTGTTATTAAACCAATCGCCGTGTATAGAATCCCTGTAAGGATTATAATCACCAAAAAAGGAGTTTGGGATCACCACTTTCCAGACGCCGCCTTTTTCCTTTTGCCAGCCTGTAATGATTTCTGATCCTTTGATCTCGGCTTTTTCACCGGGAGCTGCCCTGTAAACAATTCTTTTATCGTCACTTTCACCTCCACGCAAGGGATTGATCCACTCCCGGTATGTACCCGAATGAACTGTAATTACATCTCCCGGATAGGCATATTTAACAGCCTGCATAATCGTTTTAAATGGACGGGAGGGTGATCCGTCATTTGCATCGTCTCCTTTTGGTGAAACGTGGTATTCTTTCCCATTGACTGAAAAAGTTGTCGCGATTCCCAGCAACAAAATCAGGTGGAGTAATTTCATTATTTTCATATGGGTTGATAATGGATTATTCGCCTCTAAAACTAATTATTTTCGATACCTGATTTCATTTTTGTTGAACTTTTTTCATTTCTTCTTTTGACTATACGTTGGAGACCGCTACATGATCAAAGTCATCGTTGTTTGGCCCAAGCGCCGATATTCCCCATCTTGGCGAGAATAGATTTCTTTAATGTTTTTTCAATTGAAACTACAACCTCACGAGTATTTATAGGCCTGATCATTTCCGGTGTTTTAACCGTTCCTTCAGCTTTAAAATTTAAACCAGCCTGATTCAACCAGAACCAGTGGGGAATTATTAGATTTTCCTGAAATGCACCGCCAGCCCGGAGTTCTTCATTATCTCAAATTCTAAAACCGAATTGGCATTCACTTTCCGTGTTTCAATTTTAACTTTGGTGGATGATTCCGAACCAGGGTCGTGGGAATAGATGACTGCCTCGTAACCGGTATTTGGGTCGAGAAAATCCAGATCAAACTGAACAGTTTTGCCGGCTTTCCCGGTAAGTGAGCCTAAAAACCAGTCGCTACCCGCTTTCCTGACGATGGTGGCATATTCTCCGATTTTGCCTTCAATCACTTTGGTTTCGTCCCAAACAACGGGCATGTTTTTGAAAAACTCCAGCTCTGGGTGGTTTTGGATGAATCCAAGGGAACTTCCAGCGCCGCCGGTCCTGCCGGGCGAACCCTGCGGACGGTCGTACCAGTATAAAAACTGCCAGGGGCTGTACAACATCATGGCCTTTGCCAGTTGTGACGCGTGCCCGCCCATTTTTTCGGTTACGCGTGGAGCATAGTAGCAATTGGTGTTGTCGCCTGCGCCAGCCAGCATCCTCGTAAACAGGGTGATCAGCGTGTGTTCGTTCGAAGGGCTTTCCTCGTCACCACGGATTCCCTCCTGTGTCAGCAGGTTCGGATACGTTCGTGAAAAACCTGTTGGCCGGTATTCGTCGTGAATATCCACCATAAGCTGGTTTTCAGCTGCTTTTTTAACTGCTTCGTGCAGCCAGGCGGTCCACTCCTGAGAACCCACCTGCACAAACCCGTATTTTACGCCTTTTATACCCCATGATTTGTATAGCGGCAGAATCTCATCCAATTGTTTTTCCAGTGCGCGGCGGTTTACATACACAATAATCCCGATACCTTTGCTTTCGGCATATTCAATAACCCGGTGCAAATCGAGCGGTCCGGGCGACCGTTTCGGATCAACGGTAACGGTGGTTGCATCAGAGGCGTCGTCGTATTCATTTCCATACCAGCCGGCGTCGAATTCAACATACTTAAAATTGTTTTCTTTGGCAAAATCCACACAGGCCAAACCACCCTGCGTGGTGAGGGTCACTTCCCGAATTACTTTCCCCGGTTTAATCCACGAAACATCGTCGATGGCACAGGGATCGTTCAAGTTCTCGAATAAGAAATTATTTTCCAGCAATTCTCCTGGTGAGTGGCCAATCATAATGGTGCGCCAGGGCGTGGTATAGGGAAGCTCAACGGTTGGTGCATCGTGAAGCGAGGCAACCAGCGAATTTTCCCGTTCTCCTGCCAGAAACTTCATGCGTGAAAAATCGATAAGTTTTGCCTCGCCAAGCGCCAGAAACCGGTTGCCGGTTTCAATAACCAATGGACGTTCAGCAGGCTGCTCAATTTCACTGACTGTAACTTTCCGGTATTCCGATTGCGCCCGGTTTGAAACCCAGGCGTATTGATTTCCGGTTAGCCGGAATTCGGTCAGCTCTTTTTGCAGGGTGATTTTATTTCTCCCCGTGTGGGTTAAAAAAGTATAGTTGAATGCCACTCCTTCATTGTAAACCCTGAACGACATTTCATATTCCCGCAGAGGAGGCGAGGTTTCCCGGAACCGGATATTCACCTGGTTGAAATGGTCTTTTACCTCCGATCGTTCGCCGTAAACCGGTTTCCATGTTTGGTTTATTGTGGTTTTTTCGGAAGAAATAATTTCGGGGTTTTTGCCCAAAACCGGTCCTCCTTCAATTTCAAATCCAAGCAATGAAGGCAGGATTAAAACAGAATCTTCAAAAAATACCGAATAAACGAGTTGTGAAGAATCATCAAAAGCGATCTGTACTTCGGTTCTACCATCCGGACTGAAAACTGAAACCGATGATTGTCTGGCACATGATAATAGTTGGAATAAGCTGATTAAAACTATTAACTGTTTCATATATCTTTTTTTAAATTAATTTATTCGGTTTTCAGCCAGTCAGATTCTACGAGGAGGGGATATACCCAGTTGTCCCATGCTTTTAAAGCCTCCTCACTGGTAGGTATGCCTCCTGCAAGGGTGGCTTGACCGCCACTTTCGTATATGGGTTTCCATATGATGGTTGTTCCCAGGAAGAAACGCCCTGGCTTAATGCATCGTTAATAATTTCGTCGTTAGAACCCCAGCACATTAATACTTGGAATGGATGAGTCGATCGGGATCGTATCGATATTCACGGCCTTTCGCATCGCCAGCTCGAAACGGATCTGGGCCAAAGGCAGATGGTGTTTTTTCGTATCCACCTGGATGCTGAACTGAGCATGGGTTTTGCCCAGATTAATAGTGGGCTCATCAGCAAACAGCTTATTTTCCTTCAGGTACTCATGCATTTCGTCAATCGATTCATTCGGAACGTTGAAGAGGATCATCACCTTGTGTTCGGCGTTTACGCTGCCATAGAGGTTCAGCAGGAACATTTTCAGCAGGCCGCTCTTTTTGGGATCGGTTTTCAAGACAGGGTTTATATAAATGCCTGTCTGCGATACCATTATTTCATCGATGATTTTGAGTCCGTAATTGCGGATGGCACTTCCCGACTGCGTGATTTCTATTCCCAGGTCTGCACCCCCGTTTTTTACTTTGGCTTCGGTTTTCCCCCAGGTCTCGTATATAATTACGCCTTTGTTAATTTTTGGAGGGGTTTTGTATTTCTGAACGCTGAATTTGCTGAATTCGTCGTACCTGCCAACAGCTTTGAGTTTTTCCTGCACCCAGTTGAGGGCGAGGTAGGGCATTTCGGCAACTACCGTAATCAGACTCTGGTTTTGACATAACTTTTTGAATAATTCATTCACATCGTCGGGGGCGTCACCGGGCGCTATCCCCACAATGCGAACCCCACCGCGGTTAAGGGGCAAAACCTCCTCAATTTCGATATCAGTATTATATTCAAGCTTCAGCTCCAGCACCCTTTCTTTGATCCAGTCGGCTCCGGCAATGGCTACATCAAGCTCCTGAATGCCCAGTTGCGAACCGAATTCCTGTGGCCTGCCATCCCATCCGAAGAGATAACTTATTGATTTGAAATTAGTTGGACCTCCATCTTCATAACCTCTGGTTTCAAATCCTGCATTGTTCAGCAGTTGAATAAGGTTGCCACCCCTCGAAGCGTTGGCCAATGAGCCGGCCGGCATTCCTATGATGAGTTTTTCGCTGTACATTATATTTTCTCTAACGTGTTTGTATCTGTAATTTTGCGGTAGTAGCAGGAGCTGAATGGCATGCCCGCCTCATTCTTTGCATGGCAGGCACCCTTGCCTTCGGGGGTAACCAGGTACAGCAGAGAGTTTTGCTCGCAATTGATCCTGATCTCCTCGATGCGCAGCATGTCGCCTGAAGTGAGTCCCTTTTTCCAGAGTTCATTGCGGCTACGGCTCCAGTAGGTGGCATATCCGCTCCTGCGGGTTTCTTCGAAAGCCTCTCTGTTGACGAAAGAGAGGATCAAAACTTCCCTGGTAGAGAAATCCTGGGTTACAACCGGAAGGAGCTTCTGCCCATCGGTGCCAAAATCTATGAGTAATTCCTCAGTGTATTCTTTTGCCATGTATTTTGTTTTAAGGGTGCGAAAATAAAAATTACTTTTTTAAAACACGCACTTATTTCAGGAGGTGCTGTTTTCTGATTTGGAATTTGTATCACAACAGCAGAGTAGAACCCCCTGGAACATTACAGATTAATGAAATTTCCATCCTGGTTGCTTCTGACATTGTGGCTGCCATTCGAATTCCCTATCTTTGCAATCGTCATTAATATTATTTTATAACACAATACAGCTATGGCAGAATTTACTTACCAAAAACCGTTTCCCATTCTGAGGGATACCACACCTTACCGTTTGCTTACCAATGATTATGTATCGGTGGTCTCAATGGATGGCCGGAATATTCTTAAGGTTGCTCCTGAAGGTCTTGAGCTGCTGGCAAAGGAGGCAATTACCGATGTTTCCTTCTACCTCAGGCCTTCACACCTGCAAAAACTTGCCGATATCCTGCAGGACCCTGAAGCGACCGACAACGACCGTTTTGTGGCGCATACCATGCTGCTCAACCAGGTGATTTCTGCTGAAGGCGAATTGCCTACCTGTCAGGATACCGGAACTGCCATCGTGATGGGAAAAAAGGGGGAGGATGTTTTTACCGGCGCAGATGATGCCAGACATCTCTCTAAAGGAATTTTCGAAACTTACCGGGACCGCAACCTGCGCTATTCCATGGTGGTTCCATTCAGCATGACCGAGGAAAAAAATACCGGGACCAACCTTCCGGCGCAAATCGATATTTATGCCGCACAGGGCAACGAATATGAGTTTCTGTTTGTTACCAAAGGCGGAGGCTCAGGCAACAAGACATTCCTTTACCAGCAAACCAAATCATTGCTGAATGAGGAAAGCCTTTCCAAATTTGTCAGGGAGAAGATCATGGACCTGGGTACTTCGGCTTGTCCGCCCTATCACCTGGCCCTGGTTATTGGCGGTACTTCGGCAGAGGCCACGCTTACTGCCGTGAAAAAAGCTTCAGCCGGCTATTACGATCATCTGCCAACTGAAGGAAACGAGGGTGGCCAGGCTTTCCGCGATCTTGAATGGGAGGAGAAGATTACAAAAATTTGCCGGGAATCAGGTGTAGGCGCTCAGTTTGGCGGCAAATACTTCGTGCATGATGTCAGGGTGATCCGCCTGCCCAGGCATGCTGCCTCCTGTCCCGTCGGACTGGGTGTTTCGTGTAGTGCCGACCGTAATATCAAAGCAAAAATTACCCCTGAAGGCATCTTTCTGGAGGAGTTGGAGAAGAATCCGGCCAAATATATGCCCAGGGAGGCACCGCATCTCGAACCTGCCGTTGAGATTGATCTTGACCGGCCAATGAGTGAAATACTTGCCGAACTCAGCAAGTATCCGGTAAAGACCCGGCTGAGCCTGAACGGTACGCTCATTGTAGCCCGTGATATTGCCCACGCGCAGCTCAAACAAATGATTGACGAGGGCAAACCTATGCCTGAATATTTCAAGAATCATCCGGTATATTATGCAGGTCCGGCAAAAACCCCGATAGGCATGGCTTCAGGAAGTTTTGGCCCAACCACGGCAGGCCGCATGGATGTTTATGTGGACCAGTTTATGGGCCTCGGCGGCTCGATGATCATGCTGGCTAAGGGCAACCGCAGTCAGGCCGTTACCGATGCATGTAAAAAACATGGTGGTTTCTATCTGGGATCCATTGGCGGGCCAGCCGCAATCCTTGCCAAGGAAAGCATCAAGTCGGTCGAGGTAGTCGATTTTGAGGAACTGGGCATGGAGGCTGTTCGCAAGATCAGGGTGGAGAACTTCCCTGCATTTATTATTGTTGACGATAAAGGGAACGACTTCTTTAAGCAGCTTTAAACTTTTCCGGTTAAGATTTAAACCGCAAGGTTCGCAAAGGCCTGCGCATTTTTACCACAGAGAACCACGGAGAAGACACATAGAGCCACAGAGATTAGGTTAAAAAATACGGCGAGGTCTCGCAGAGATTTCTTTGCGTTCATTGCGGTTTTTCCTTGCGTCCATCGCGGTTAAAATTTCCGCAGGGTTCGCAAAGGCCGGTATAGGTTTCCGATCTATTGTTCCCTTTTAATTTACTGTATTTCTTTGTGGTCCTTTGTGTCTCCTTTGTGTGCTTTGTGGTTAAAAAATATGTATCTGGCTGAATATTATTATATTTACAAGAAAATTTTAAAAATATGGTAAACCAGGGCAAATTTGAAATCAGCAGGAGGAATTTTATAAAGGTTTCTGCTGCAACAACCGCAGGTGTTTCTTTAATGTCAATTGGCGGCTGCAATATCGAAAAAGTACCGGCTCCCCTGAAAAGGAAGTTTGGTAAGCATGATTTTCAGGTTACCACTTTTGGACTTGGTGGTCAGGCTTCCATTCAATGGACTCCAGAGGATGTTGATCCGGTGCCGATTATCCTCAAGGCTTTCGAGCTGGGAATCAACTATTACGACACTTCCAACCTGTATGGTCCCAGTCAGCTTAATTTCAACAAGGCGTTCAAACAGTTGAATCTTATTCCCGGAGAATCGGGTTACAACGAGGAGCTTCGCAGGAGCATCTGGCTTACCAGTAAAACTGCCATGCGCTGGGGAAAACCGGGCTGGCCCCAAAGGGAAAATGTCAGCAACTGGTCGAACGGTGAAGAGGTAAAGTGCGCTGTGGATGATGTACGGCGCTCCTTGACCCAGATCTTTGGCGATAACCAGGGTAATTATCCTGAAGGCGCATATTTGGATATGGTTCTGATCCATACCCTTCACAATACTGCTGAAATTGATGCTTTGTACGAGGGACTGGAAACACCTCTCGATCCTGACGGAAATTTTGGTGCTTTGGTTGCCCTGCGTGATTTGCGTGATGGTACCAACCTTACCGGAATGAACCCAAAAAATGAAAAGCTGATCAGGCATATCGGATTCTCCGGACACAACAATCCACCTGCCATGATCGATATGATACAGCGCGATGAGTGGGGAATTCTGGAAGGAATGCTGATCGCCATCAATGCCAACGACAGGCTGATGTTTAATATGCAGCACAACGTAATACCTGTAGCCGAGGCCAAAGGGTTGGGAATTATAGGTATGAAAACATTTGCTGACGCTGCGATGTACCATAAGGAGGCCACCTGGTCGAACAAACCTGAGCATGTATACCGTAAAGTGGGTGAACCAGGGCTACCCAGCCGTCCGTTAATAGAATATTCGCTTACCACGCCGGGTGTCCACACGCTGATAATCGGGATCGGGCAGATTGATGAGGATCCGATGAAATGCCAGATGGTGCAAAATTATTATGCCTGCCAGATTGAACCCAACGGACTTTCACAGGATGAAAGGGAAAAGATCGAACAGCTGGCAGCAGGAGTCAAAGAGGGTAAAACCAACTATTTCCAGATGGCAAAGGTTGGTTTGATAGCCCCCCGGCTTCTTCAGAAGAAACAGGTGGAAGGGAAGAACCTCCTTTCCTGGCAAACTGCCTATGCTGGTGATGATCCGATAGTGAAATACGAAGTTGTGGCCGACGGGCAAAAAATCGGGGAGGTCACCCACAAGCCGCAGCTGTTCCTGAAAGATCCGTTCTCCATTGAAGTCCCAGAGGGGGCCAAAAATCTTCTCGTAACTGCTGTTGATGCTGCCGGAAACCGTGCCGAAGCTACATTGACATAAATGACTTGCGCTCTTCGCGGTTAAATGGACCTTATTTATGCAGTCCGCACTCTTTGCCTGAATTCTGTTCCCACCACCATCGTCCGGCGCGAAAGTCTTCACCCGGTTTTATCGCCCTGGTGCAGGGCTCGCATCCTATGCTGACAAATCCCCTATCGTGCAGCGCATTGTAGGGTACGTTGTTCCTGTGTATGTATTCTATCACCTGGTCAAGGCTCCAGTCGAGCAATGGATTGAATTTGATGAGATTGTGGGCTTCATCCCAAATGAAATAGTCCAGTGCACTGCGCCCTTCCGATTGCGAGGCCCGAAGTCCGGTAATCCAGCAATCTGCACCTCCGAGTGCCCTGTTAAGTGGCTTCACCTTTCTGATGAAGCAACACTCCTTGCGGTTGGCCAGACTTTCATAAAAGCTTAACGGACCTTTTTCCCGGAGCAGGCTCTCCACATCCTCCGATTCCGGAAAAAAGGGAATAACCGGTTTTTGATATTTTTCGAGGGTACGCTGCCATACTTTATAGGTCTCTTCGAACATACGCCCTGTGTCGAGGGTTACCACACTTACAGGCAGGTCATTGCTGAAGATCATATCACTTATGGCCTGGTCTTCGTATCCAAAGCTGGTAGTAAATACCGCCTTCCCCGGAAACCTTTCCGCGACTATGGCCAGCATTTCAGCAGGGCTTTTT